>DASVEC010000481.1:0-2477 GCA_036380755.1 Iamia sp.
CGCGAGGTTTGAGCGTTTCGCCCTGCCTGGTAGGGCGAAACGCTCAAACCTCGCGGGGTCGGGGCGGGATGCCGACCGGTACCCTGACCCGCATGGCCTGGCTCGTCGCCCTCATCCTCCTGGTGGTCGGGCCCATCGTCGAGCTCTGGTTCATCATCCAGGTCGCCGACGTCATCGGCGGCTGGCAGACCATCGCCCTGCTCCTGGTCGAGGGGATCATCGGCAGCTGGCTGATCAAGCGCCAGGGCCGCGCGGTCGTCCGCCGGATCGACGAGCGGCTCAAGGACCACGACCTGCCCACCAAGGAGCTGGCCGACGGCTTCTTGATCCTCGTGGCCGGCGTGCTGATGCTCACCCCCGGGTTCCTCACCGACATCGTCGGCTTCGCCCTGCTGTTCCCGCCGACGCGGGCCCTCGCCCGGGCCGCGCTGCTGCGGCGCTTCACCGCCCGCATGGGCCAGGGCTTCTCCTTCGTCTCCGGCCCGATGTTCGGCGGCGGGCGACCACCGACCCCTCGGGGCGAGGTCTACGACACGACCGTGCGCGACCGTTGAGCCCGGCCGAGCCCGACCTGGTGCCGCTGCGCGACGCGGCGACGGTGCTGCTCGTCCGCGACGGCGACGACGGGCTCGAGGTCTTCATGTTGCGCCGCAACCTGAAGTCCGACTTCGTCGGCGGCGCCTACGTCTTCCCCGGCGGTGCCGTCGACCCGCCCGACCGGGGCGACGCCCTCGAGCCGTGGTGCCAGGGCCGCTCCGACACCGAGGCCTCGACCCGCCTCGGCATCGACACCGGCGGTCTCGCCTTCTGGATCGCCGCCATCCGGGAGTCGTTCGAGGAGTCGGGCTACCTGCTGGCCTACGACGCCGACGGCGAGCTGGTGGCGCTGGACCAGCCCGAGATCGCCGAGCGCTTCGTCGCCCACCGGCGGGCCGTCGACCGGGCCGAGCGCAGCCTCCTGTCGGTGTGCGAGGAGGAGGGCCTGCGGCTGGCCGTCGACACCATGTGGTACTTCGGCCACTGGATC
Source organism: Iamia sp. (assembly GCA_036380755.1). Lineage (GTDB taxonomy): Bacteria > Actinomycetota > Acidimicrobiia > Acidimicrobiales > Iamiaceae > Iamia. The sequence continues at coordinate 1,028 of DASVEC010000481.1, forward strand.
ACCCCCGAGGGCGCGCCCCGCCGCTACGACACCCGCTTCTTCCTGGCCGCCGCTCCGCCGAACCAGATCCCGGTGCACGACGACCGCGAGACCATCGCCAACGTGTGGATCCGCCCGGCCGACGCCCTGGCCCGCCAGAAGGCCGGCGAGTTCACCATGCTCCCGCCCACCATCGCCTCGCTCCGGGCCCTGCTGGCCAGCGAGACGTCGGCCCAGGCGCTGGCGGCGGCGGCAGAGATCGTCGACGTGCCGACGGTGCAGCCCCGGGTGATCATGGACGACGGTGGCGTCCGCATCGTGATGCCGGGCGACCCCGAGTACGACGACGCCTACCGGGGCGACCGCTCGCTCGGCACCTGGCCCTCGACCGAGGAGCGCAGTGCGGCCGCGGCAGCCCGTCCGACGGGCGAGCGGATCGAGGATCTGGTGCGAGGAGACGACGCGTGAGCGAGGACATCGGCGAGGCGGCGGCGCCGCTCCAGGGCGAGGAGACGGTGCCGTCGATGCCCGAGGCGATGGTGGGCGACGTGGTGGCGGGCCAGCTCGTCGAGCTGATGCCCGGCGTGCGTCGCCTCACCGCCCCGAACCCCGGGATGATGACCGGGCCGGGCACCAACTGCTACCTCGTCGGCACCGACGAGGTCGTGGTGGTCGACCCCGGGCCCGACGACGCCGGTCACATCGACGCCCTGGTCGATGCGGGCGACGGTCGCATCCGCTGGATCGCCCTGACCCACACGCACGTCGACCACTGGCCGGCCACCCCCGCGCTGAAGGAGCGCACCGGTGCCGAGGTGGTGGCCTTCGTGGCCAAGGACGGGCTGGAGGTCGACCGCACCCTGACCGACGGCGAGGTCGTCGGCGGGCTCACCGCCGTGCACACGCCCGGCCATGCGTCGAACCACATCTGCTTCTGGGACGAGGAGCGCCGGCTGCTGCTCACCGGCGACCACGTGATGTCCGGGTCCACCGTCGTCATCGCCCCGCCCGACGGTGACATGGCCGCCTACCTGGCCTCGCTGGAGAAGGTCCGGGCTCTGCAGCCCGAAGCCCTCGGCCCGGCCCACGGGCCGCTGCTCACCGACCCCGATGCCTACCTCGAGCACTACATCACCCACCGCCTCGCCCGGGAGGCGGCGGTGATCGATGCGCTCCGTGCCGTCGGTCCGGGCGGGGCCGACACCGAGGCGCTGGTGAAGGCCGTCTACGTCGACGTCCACGAGCTGCTCCACCCGGTGGCCCGGTTCAGCGTCTGGTCCCACCTCCGCAAGCTCACCGCCGAGGGCCGGGCCACGGGCGTCGACGTCGACGACCCCGACACCACCTGGGTCGCCGTCGGCTAGAGATCCCGCGTGGCACGACGGGACGCCGGGCGGCTCTCCCCGGGTGTGGACACGGCGACGGTGCGAGGGGGAGAGGTGACGCCGACCGATCGGGAGGCCCGGTTCAC
>DASVEC010000482.1:0-2637 GCA_036380755.1 Iamia sp.
GCGGCGAGGACGGCCTCGTCGCCCGGGTCCTCCGGTTCGTCGACCTCGGGCGCCCCCTCGATCACCAGGACCACGTCGCCGGGCTGGGGGCGCCCCGCGGCCCACGTCGCCGCGGCCGCGGCCGACCCTCGCCACACGTCGTCACCGGCCACGGCGACCGGGCGGTCGGGTCCGCAGGCCGTCGCCACGGCGGCGAGCGTGGCCACGAGGTCCTCGGCGGCGACGGGGAGAGCCGTGGTCCGGGGCTCGACGGCCAGCTCGGCCAGCCGGGTCGACCGCTCCGGGTCGTCGGGCGGCAAGGGTGCCTCGACGGCGACGTGGTCAGTGGCCAGCCCGCTCGCCACGAGGGCCGCCACCTCCGCCACCGGGGCCGGGACCACCTCGACGACCAGGCCCGCGTCCACCACGGCCCCCACCAGGCGAGCCACCGGCGCGGATGGGGTCGGACCACCCTCGGTGACCAGGGCGATCGTGGCCCCGGCCGTGATCCGAGCCACCACCGCGGCGACGTCGGCATCCTCCCCGACCCGATCCACCTGGCCGAGGACCTCGACGGCCCGGGCCGACGGGGCGCCGTCGCCCGGGGCGGCGACGACCACGAGGCGGCCGGGAGCAGGGGCGGTCACGCCGCCAGTGTGGCTCAGCCCAGCACGGGAACGACGCGGGGGCCGTCATGGCGGAAGAGGTGGCGCACGACGGCCGGGGCCCCGTGGCGCTCGACGGCGATGGCGGTGCCGAGGGCCGCCACCCGGGCGACCAGGTCGCCGGGCGCCGTCAGGCGCAGGCCGGGCACCGAGCGGGCCAGGTCGTCGAGGTGCACGACCTGCTCGACCAGCCGGGTGCCGAGGTAGTCGTCGAGGACCATCGAGCCCCCGGACACCGGGAGCAGCCGGTCGGCCGGCTCGGCCCGGAGGCGGAGCTCGAGGGCGTCGAGCCGTTCGGACAACCGGGCGACGACGGCGTCGGGGCCGTGGGCGGCGATCGCGGCGCCCCGGTCGCGGATGGCCCGATGGCCGGTCTCGCCCATGGTGGCCACCTGGCCGAAGTAGTGGGCCACGGAGGTGAAGGTCGCCACCGGCGGCGGGTCGAGGTCGAGGTAGTCGCCCACGACCCACACCCCGCCCCGAGCCAGGTGGCCGGCGAGCGAGCCGACGGTCTGGTCGGCCAGCACCGATGGCTCGTCCCAGGCCGCGGTCACCGCCGGATCGGACAGGGCGGCGAGGACGGCCCGGGCCCCACGGAGGAAGTCGTCACGCACGCCGATGACCGTCGCGCCCACCGCTCTCGCCGTCACCGTTGACCCGATCAACGTCCACCACCGTCCCCTCCCCCAGGCCCCAGCGGGCGAAGGATCCGGCCTCGGCCTCCAGGACGCCGGCGGCGCGGGGCAGCCAGGCGCTGACCCGGCGCGGCCGGAGGGTGCGGATCCGCCGGACCCGGCCGCCGGCATCGAGCCACGCCACGTCGATGGCGAAGCGCATGCCGAAGGTGTGCACCGAGCGCACGCCCGGCAGCCACAGGGCGCCGTCGATCCCGTCCCGGCCCAGGAGCCCCCGGCCCCGCGCCCGGCGGGTGGCCGCCACCTCCAGGCCCTCGATCTCCATCAGACGTTGAAGAGGAACTCCATGACGTCGCCGTCCTCGACGACGTACTCCTTGCCCTCGACGCGGATCTTGCCGGCCGCCTTGGCCTTGGCCCACGACCCGATCTCGAGCAGCTCGTCCCAGCGGATGACCTCGGCCCGGATGAAGCCTCGCTCGAAGTCGGTGTGGATGCGACCGGCGGCCTGGGGCGCCTTCGATCCCGAGCGGAAGGTCCACGCCCGGCTCTCCTTCTCACCGGTGGTGAGGTACGTCCGCAGGCCCAGGAGGTCGTAGGCGGTGTGGACGAAGCGCTCGAGGGCGCCCTCGCCCAAGCCCAGCGCCTCGAGCATCTCGGCCCGCTCCTCGCCCACCAGCTCGGCCGCCTCGGCCTCCAGCTGGACGCAGATGCCGAGGACCTCGGCCCGGCCGCCCAGCTCGTCGGCGACGGGGGCGACGATCTCGTCGATGCGGTCGAGGTCGTCCTCGCCCACGTTGACGACGGCCATGACCGGCTTGTTGGTGAGCAGGAACCAGGGCCGCAGCGTCTCGCGGGTGCTCGCGGGCAGGTCGCTGCGGTAGATCGGGGTGCCCTCGGCCAGCACCGCGTAGGCCTCGTCGAGGGCAGCCACCTCGGCCTGCAGGGACTTGTCGACCCGGGCCGCCTTGCGCTTCTTGGTGATCTGCGACTCGAGGGTCTCGAGGTCGGCGAGCGCCAGCTCGATCTCCAGGATCCGCAGGCACTCCAGCGGGTCGTCGGGGCCGGGCACGTCGGTGTCGACGAAGCCCCGGAGCAGGAAGACGACGGCGTCGACCTCCCGGATGTGGGCCAGGAAGCGGTTGCCCAGCCCCTCGCCGGTGCTGGCCCCCTCGACCAGGCCCCCGATGTCGACGAACTGGACGGCGGCGTGCACCACCTTGCGGCTGGCCGACATCTCGGCCAGGCGGTCGAGGCGGGTGTCGGGCACCTTGGCCACGCCCACGTTCGGGTCCGTCGTGGCGAACGCGTACGGCGCCGCCAGCGCGGAGCCGCCCGAGAGCGCGTTGTACAGCGAGG
>DASVEC010000483.1:0-5811 GCA_036380755.1 Iamia sp.
GAACGGGTAGATCGACGCCCCGCCGACGACCGAGGGCCGGTCGAGGTCGCGGTCGGTCACGGCCAGGACGCGCAGGTCGACCGAGATCACCAGGACCTCGGGCACCGTCTCGATGGCGTCGAGCATGGCGTGGGTCGGCAGGTCCGGGTCCCGGGGCGTGTCGGGCGGCGCCGGGTCGACGACGCTGAAGGCCCGGTAGCCGGCGGCCTGCTCGGACAGGTACCGGTTCCAGACGCCGGCGCTCAACGAGGCCAGCGACCGTCGCAGCTCGACGTCCCGCACGACGGTGACGTGCCAGCCCTGCTGGTTGCCGCCGCTGGGCGCGAAGCGGGCGTCGTCGAGCACCCGGTGCAGCACCTCCGGCGGGATCGGATCGTCGGTGAAGGCCCGCACCGCCGCCGTGGTGCGCATCACGTCGCTCAGCTCCATCGGCCCATCATGGCCGGGACGCCTAGGCCCGGGTCAGGAGGGCGAGCAGCTGGGGCGCGGGCTGGGGCTTGGCGATGAGGTAGCCCTGGGCCCGGCGGCAGCCCATCTCGACGGCGGCCGCCCGCTGGGCCTCGGTCTCGATGCCCTCGGCGAGCGTCTCCACCCCGATGGCCTCGGCCACGGCGACGACCGCCTGGACGATGCTGCGGAGCACCCCCGCCTCGCGGGAGTCGTCGCACTGGCGCAGGAGGTGGCCGTCGAACTTGATCTCGTCGACCGGGAAGGACGCCAGCCGGGTCAGCGACGAGTAGCCGGTGCCGAAGTCGTCGATGGCGATGCGGACGCCGATCTCCCGCAGCTCGTGGAGCTGGCGCACGGCCTCGGTGTAGCTGCGGGCGATGCTCGTCTCGGTCAGCTCGAGGAACAGGGCCGGGGCGCTGAGGCCGGTCGCCTCCAGCGCCGCGACGACATCGCTGACCAGGGTCCCGGTCGTGAAGTGCTCGGCGCTGATGTTCACCCCCATCGCCAGGTCGAGCCCGACGCCCCGCCACTCCTCGGCCTGCCGGGCGGCGTGGTGGAGCGCCCACCTGCTCATGTCGACGATCAGGCCGGTCTCCTCGGCCGCGGGGATGAAGGCGGCGGGGGAGAGGAGGCCGCGGCGCGGGTGACGCCAGCGCATGAGCGCCTCGACGCCGTCGACCGCGCCGGTGCGGAGGTCGGCGATGGGCTGGTAGTGCAGCTCCAGCTCGCCGTCGCGCAGGGCTCGGCCCAGGCCCTCGACGACCTCCAGCCGGTCGTGGGCCCGGTCCCGCAGGTCGCCGGTGAACACGTGGCTCCGGTCCCGGCCCGAGGCCTTGGCCGCGTACATGGCGGTGTCGGCGTCGCGCAGGACGTCCTCGGGGCGGTCGTGATCGGCACCGGCTCGGGCGATGCCCACGCTGACCGAGAGCGGGAGGCGCAGACCGGCCACGTCGAAGGGTCCCCGCAGCACCCGGCGCACGGCCTCGGCCCGCTCGGCGGCCACGTCGGCGTCGACCACGAGCACGAACTCGTCGCCGCCCAGACGGGCCAGGAGCTCGTCCTCACCGGCGACGGCGAGCAGCTTGGCGGCCACGTCCCGGATGAGCTGGTCGCCGACGTCGTGGCCGAGCGAGTCGTTCACCGTCTTGAACCCGTCGAGGTCGAGGAAGAGGACGGCGAGGGGCCGGATGTGGCGGTCGTGGAGCCGGGCCTGGAGCTCCTCGAGGAGGCGCACGCGGTTGGGCAGCCCGGTGAGGTCGTCGCGCCGGGCCCGCCGCGCCTCGATGTCGGCCGCGTTGACCCGGTCGGTCACGTCGAGGTGGGTCACGACGATGTCGTCGGACCCGTCCACCCGGGTGGCCTGGATCTGGGTCCAGTGGACCTCGCCCGGTTCATCCGGCCCACTCGGCTGCGCCTCGCCGGGCGGGCGCACGACGCACAGGTCGTGGGAGACCAGGCGGCGCTGGCCGGCCACGAGCGCCCGCAGGTCGGCCAGGAGCTGGACCCGACCCCCGTCGATCCCCGCCGCGATCGTCTGCTCGAGCGAGGTGAAGTAGTTGGGGTCCTCACCGGCGAGGCACGAGCCCTCCAGGAGGTCGATCTCCTCCCAGGCCTGGTTGGCTCGCCGGATGGCACCGTCGGCGGCGAGCAGCACGGTGGGGATCGGCAGGGCGTGGAGGATCGACGTCGTGGTGCGGGTCAGGTCCTCCCGGGCGGCCTCGGCCCGGCGCCGCTCGGCGATGTCGCGGCAGAAGATGACCATCCCGCCGTCGTAGGGGAACAGGCGGATCTCGTCCCAGCGGTCGTAGGCCCGGTAGTACGACTCGAAGGTGACGGCCCGGCCGGTGCGGGTCGCCTCGTCGTAGCGAGTCCCCAGCTCGGTGGCCCGCAGATCGGGGAAGGCGTCCCAGATCTGGTTCCCCAGCAGGCCCATCCGGGGCCGGCGCAGGAGGATCTCGGCGGCGTCGTTGACGAAGGTGAACCGGCCCTCGTGGTCGAGCGCCATGATGGCGTCGCTGGTGACGGCGACCGCCAGCTGGGCCAGCCGTGACAGGTGCACCTGGCCCAGGCCGCCGGGGGCACGGGGGCGCGCCGGCAGCTCCTCCGGCGCGACGTACCCAGGCATGGGGTGCTCATCGGCCGGACGGCCCCGTTCAGGAGGGCGCCGGCCTCACCCGGAAGGGGCCTTTGCGGGCGCTCAGTGCGCCTCGGTGCCGGGCTCGACCAGCTCGACGAGCACGCCCCCGGCGTCCTTGGGGTGGATGAAGTTGACCCGCGACCCGGCGGTGCCGCCCTTGGGCTCCTCGTACAGCAGCCGCACGCCCCGCTCCCGGAGGGTGGCGCTGACGGCATCGATGTCCTCGACCCGGTAGGCCATCTGCTGGATCCCGGGCCCCTGGCGGTCGAGGAACCTCCCGATCGGCGAGTCGGCCCGCAGGGGGGCCAGGAGCTGGATGCACGAGCCGGAGTCGCCGATGGCGAGCATGGCCTCGCGGACGCCCTGCTCCTCGTTGACCTCCTCGTGGACCGACTGGAGGTCGAAGGTCTCCGCGTAGAACTTCAGCGCCTCGTCGAGGTCGGGGACGGCGATGCCGACGTGGTCCAGGTGCGTGAACATGTCCCGAGCCTGCCAGCCCGCCGACGTCCTGCGGAAGCCCGACCAGTCAGTGGCCGACGTCACACTCGACAAGGGTCACCACGGGAGGAGCGGGTGCGGTAGGGTGCAGGGGTCCGAAGTCCCGCTCGCGGGCGGTGGAGACGGCGCGGTGGTCAGACCCAACGGCCTCCGTGCAGGTCCCTCCAGACCTCGGACCAGAGAGTCCCCCGGAGCCGCATCGGCTCGGGGCCGGTGCTGGGAACGCCGTCCACATCCATGGAAGACGCGACACGAGCGTTCGAGGCGGCCGTCTGGGCCGCTGTCGAGGGCAGAGCAAGCGACGAGCAGCGAGCGCTGCTGGAGGCCGATCCGGCCCGGCACCTGCGCGCCGTCGAGCGCCTGATCGACGACACCGACGACCGGCTCGAGGCCGCCCGCCAGCTCAAGGGCGCCGAGCGGGTGCTGGTGGTGTCCGACTTCGAGTCCGACCTCGCCCTGCTCGAGTCGACCTACGACCTCATGACCCGGGCGGCGACGTCCGCCGCCGCCGGGCTGGTGGCCGACCCCGCCGGCGAGGTCCGCCTCCAGGCCTCGTGGGCCGCGGGCGAGATCGTGCTCTGGGCCGGCGGCCCCGGCGCCCCCCCGGCCGACAACGACGAGCTGGCCGATCGCATCGAGGCCACCGGCGCCCCGGCGATGGGCTGGAGCGTGCACCCCGGGGTGCGCCTGCCCGGTGGCATCCACGCCGAGGCCCTGTCGATCCCGGTCGCCGAGTCGCTGGGCTGGCTGGTCGCCGTCGGCGGTGGCCAGGGCGGCGACGGCCTCGGGGCCAGCGTCACCTGGCTGGGCCGGGTCGCCATCGAGGCCGTGCGCCTGGTCGCCCAGGGCCGGATCGTGCCCAACCTGCGCAGCGAGGGGCGGTCCGACTCCGACGCCCTCGAGCTCAACGTGCGCTGGGTGCCGGCCGTCGTCGACGAGGACGTCCTCAGCCGTCTGGCCGAGGCCATGCCGGGCCCGATCATCGCCCTCGGCAACGCCGAGCCCAAGACCCTCACTCGCAACGTGCTCGCCGCCGTGGTCGACGCCGTCGCCAGCGATGCCGCCGGCCGTCTCGACCTCCCGGCGCCACCGCCGGTCACCCGCAACGCCCTGTCGGTGGCCGAGGCCGTGATCACCCGTCTCGACGGCTCGACCTTCGAGGCCCCCGTGGCCGCCGGCGCCGAGGTGTCGAAGCGGCTCCAGCGCTGGACCAAGGCCGTCGTCAACCCCAACCGGCCCACCCTCGTGATCGAGCTGGCCCCGCCCGACAAGGGCGACGCCTGGTTCCTCCGGGTGCTGGGCACGGGGGCCGAGGGCACGCTGCTCGACATCGAGGTGGCCCTGGTCGACGGGAAGGACACCAAGGCCCTCGGCGACGAGCTGGCCCGCCTCGAGCGGCTCTACGACGTCCTCCTCCGGCCCGGCGGCCGCCGTCGGGGCCAGGTGTACCTGAGCCAGGACGAGGCCTGGGAGCTGATGACCATCACCGGTGCCACCCTCGAGGCCGCCGGCTTCGAGGTCCGGGTGCCGCCGCTCTCGCGGCGCAAGCCATCGGCGGGGCTCAAGATGTTCACCGAGCCCACCGGCGACACCGTGGTCGGGGCCCACCAGCTCAGCAACGTCCGCTGGACCGCCCTCTTCGACGACGTCGAGCTCACCGCGGCCGAGGTCGCCCGTCTCGCCGCCGAGGCCCGCCCGCTGGTGCGGTCGCGGGGGCGCTGGGTCGAGCTCGATCGGGCCGACCTCAAGGAGGCCGCCGCCGCCCTGGCCGAGCGGGCCGACCTGACCCAGATGACCGGGGCGGAGATCCTCCGTCACTCGGTCGGCCTCGAGGGCTCGCCGCTGGCCGGTGGCCTCTCGGTCGAGGGCTCCAGCTGGGCGTCCGATCTCCTGGCCAAGGCCTCCGGTGCCACCATCGACCCGGTCGTCCAGCCCCCCGGCTTCGTGGGCGAGCTGCGCAGCTACCAGGCCGAGGCCCTGGGCTGGCTGGGCTTCCTCGACGCCACCGAGCTGGGTGGGTGCCTCGCCCTCGACATGGGCCTGGGCAAGACCCCCACCGTGCTGGCCCACCTGGGTCGCACTCGGGGCGACGGCCAGGCCCTCGTCATCGCCCCCCCGGCGGTGGTCGGGAACTGGGCGGCCGAGGCGGCCCGCTTCACGCCCGACCTGAACGTCGTCGTCCACCACGGCGCCGGCCGGGCCGACCCCGAGGAGATGGAGGGGGTCTTCTCGCAGGCCGACGTCATCATCACGACCTACGGCACGGCCGTCCGCGACATCGAGGCCCTGGCCCAGCGGGAGTGGCGGCGCGTCGTACTCGACGAGGCCCAGGCCATCAAGAACCACACCAACGAGACGGCCCAGCAGCTGCGCCGGCTCCCGGCCCGCACCCGGATCGCCCTCACCGGTACGCCCATCGAGAACGGCCTGGGCGACCTGTGGGCCATCCTCGACTTCACCAACCCCGGCCTGGTCGGCGGTCGGGCCGCCTTCATCGCCCAGCTCTCGGGCGAGGGCGAAGCCGCCCTGCGGGCGCTGAACGGCATCCTCGTCTTCCGCCGCACCAAGTCCGAGCCCGAGGTCGCCGCCGAGCTGCCCGATCGCATCGACGAGCTCGATCACTGCGCCATGACCCCGGAGCAGATCGGCCTCTACCAGGCGGTGCTCGACGGGCTGGTGGCCAACACGCAGGACCCGCTCCCCGGCGAGGAGCCCAAGCAGGGGGC
>DASVEC010000484.1:0-6559 GCA_036380755.1 Iamia sp.
CTCCAGCCCGGCGGCCAGCGCCAGGACGCTCTTGCCGGTGCCGGCCCGGCCCCCGAGGCTGACGATGCCGACCTCGGGATCGGCGAGGAGGTCGATCGCCACCCGCTGCTCGGCGCTGCGCCCGCGCACGTCGAACAGCGACCGCTCGCCGGTGATGAGGTGGACCCGCTTGTCGGCGTGGACCCGGCCGAGCGCCGACTGCGACCCGTTGGTGAGGGCGACCCCGGCGTGGCACGGCAGGTCCCGCGCCACGGCCAGGTCGACGACCTTCTCCTCGAACAGCTCGTCGATGGCCTCGGTCTCGACCTCGAGCTCGACGAACCCGGTCCAGCCGGTGTCCCGGGCCTGCTCGTTGCGGTACTCGTCGGCGTCGAGGCCGACGATGCTGGCCTTGAGGCGGAGGGGGAGGTCCTTGGTGACGACGACGACGTCGTGGCCCTCGTCGGCCAGGTTCTTGGCCACGGCCAGGATGCGGTGGTCGTTGTTGTCGGCGGTGAGGGCGGCGGGCAGCGAGCGGGTGTCCTGGTGGTTCAGCTCGACCCGCAGGGTGCCGCCCTGGTCGTTCACCGGCAGGGCCTCGGTCAGCGAGCCGTGGCGCAGCCGCAGCCGCTCCAGGCTCCGCAGCGCCTCGCGCGCCGCCCAGCCCAGCTCGGGGTGGTGGCGCTTGCCCTCCAGCTCGGTCAGCACCACCACCGGGAGCACGACCTCGTGCTCGGCGAAGCGGGCGAGGCAGGCGGGGTCGGCCAGCAGCACGGACGTGTCGAGCACGTGGGTGCGCGGGCGCGGCGAGACAGAGGTCAGTTCGGGCACGGGCCCTCCCGTCGGTGTGGGGCGTCGATGGCGTCGACGGAGGTCTGGAGCCCCCGCCGGCGGGGATGGTCGGTCACCGGTGCCCATGCAACACCCCCCGTGGCCGGGTGAGGGGGATGGTCGGCCCTTCCTGGGGTGAGTTCACCGAGCCGTCATCGTCTCGACCTCCGGGGGACGCCCCACCGGCGATCGGGCGGGAACACGCGCCGCCCCGGCGCACTCTCACCTGCACATCCGCCCCCACGGACACAACAGGACACCCATCATGAGCGACTTCAACGGAGATGGCTTCGTCGACGCGGTGGACACCGATGGCGACGGATACCTCGACACCTACGACACCAACGCCGACGGCTTCGCCGACACCTTCGACCTGAACGAGGACGGCTTCGCCGACGGGGGCTTCGACGCCTCCGACCCCAGCGGGGTCGGCACCAGCGCCGGCTACGACATCGACGGCGACGGCCTGGTCGACGGCTACGACGTCGATGGCGACGGCTTCGTCGACACGGCCGCCAGCGCCCCCTTCAGCGGGGCGACCGACCTCGACGGCGACGGGCTCGTCGACGGCAACCCCAACACCTTCCTGGACAGCGACGACTACTACAGCCAGGCCGAGCAGGCCCAGGGCTACAGCGCCAGCGACTCGAGCTTCATCGAGCCGCCCGATGCGGCCGGGAGCAGCAGCCTCATCAGCGACGACCAGGACCCGGGTCTCTGACCTCCGAGGACGAGGTCTGGGCCTCGGACGCCGTCGCCGTCGGCCCCTCGCCGATCGTGGGGACGGGAGCGTTTGCCCGCCGTCCGATCACCGCCGGTGCGGCGGTCGGACGGCTGGGCGGCGTCGTGGTCACGACGGCCGAGCTGCAGGCGCGGCTGGCGGCCCGGGAGGCCGACCCCGGCCTGCCGTTCGTCGACACCGTCACCGTCGGCGACGACGCCCACCTGGTCCTGCCGGCGGGCACCGTCCTCCACCACGTGAACCACGCCTGCGACCCCACCCTCGAGCTGGTGGGGCGGACGCTCGTCGCCCGCCGGGACGTCGCCGCGGGCGAGGAGCTGACGACGGACTACGAGACGTTCTCGGGCGCCCCGGGCTTCTCGATGGCGTGCCGCTGCGGCGGGCCGCGGTGCCGCGGTCGCCTCGGGGGCTAGCGGGTCAGGACGAGTCGTCCACCCGAGCCCGGATGCGGGCGGCGACGGCGGCCATCTGGTCGTCGCCGTCGTAGCGGGTGCGGGGCCAGAAGAACCCCTTCAGCCCGTCGCCCTTGGTGCGCGGCACCACGTGGACGTGGAGGTGGGGGACGCTCTGGCTGACCCGGTTGTTCATGGCCACGAACGTGCCCTTGGCCCCCATGGCCTGCTCGACCGCACCGGCGAGGAGCCGGGCTCGCGAGAACAGCGGTTCGACCTGGTCGGGCGGGAGGTCGGTGAGGGTCTCGTGGTGCTCGCGGGGCACCAGCAGCACATGGCCCGGGAACAGCGGGCGGACGTCGAGGAACGCCATGGCGGCGTCGTCGTCGAGCACGACGTGGGCGGGCTCGTCGCCGGCGACGATGGCGCAGAACAGGCAGGGCGGGGCCATCACGCCGCCTCGATCGCGCCGCGCAGCGAGGCGAGGAGCCGGTCGACGTCGTCGTCGGTGTTGAAGCGGTGGGCCGCGACCCGCACCGAGGTGCCCCGCACGCTGACGTGGACGCGGTCGTCGGCCAGGTGCGCGGCGAGCGCCGCCGGCGCCAGGCCGGTGCCGGCGAGGCCCAGCCCGATCAGGTGGGGGGAGCGGTGCTCCGGAGGGGGGACGGCGAAGCCCAGCTCGGAGGCACCGGTGGCGATCCGATCGGTCAGGGCGCGCGAGTGGGCGGCCGTCGCCGCCGGGTCCCAGTCGCGGATGAGGTGGAGCCCCGCCAGGGCGATGGCCATCAGGCTGTGCTGCGAGCCCTCGCCCATGTCGTAGCGGCGGGCGCCCGGCCGGTAGTCGTCGGACGGCGAGGTGAGGCCGGCGAAGTCCTCCGCCCCCGCCCGCCCCATCCAGCTGTGCTCCAGCGGCGTGCCCTCCCGCCACGGCGGTGCGAACCAGGCGAAGCCGAGGGAGAACGGGCCGAGCAGCCACTTGTAGGCCACCCCGGCCACCACGTCGGGGTCGACGGCGGGGTCGAACGGCACCGCGCCCAGCGACTGGGCCACGTCGAGCGCCAGGGCGGCACCGACGGCGCGGGTGGCGGCGCGCAGGGCGAGCAGGTCGAACGGGGCGCCGTCGGTCCAGTGGTTCGCCGGCACCGACACCAGGGCGACCTGGTCGCCCCGCGCCTCGATCTCGGCCCGGATCGGCCCGCACCGATCGGGCCCGTCCGGTGGCACCCGCACGACCTCCGCCCCGGCGCGAGCCGCGGCCTCGACCCAGGGGAGGAAGGCCGACGGGAACTCGTCGTCCGGGACGAGGACGGCCTGCCCGGCGGCCAGCGGGAGGTTGGCGGCGAAGGTCGACAGCCCGTAGCTCACGGCCGGGGTGACGGCCACGCCGTCGGCGTCGGCGCCCAGCAGCCCGGCGATCAGGGACCGGTAGGACTCGACCGGCTCGAAGAAGTCCTCGGTGACGATCGTCCACGGCCGCGCCTTGCGGTCGAGCGCCGACCAGCCCGCTTCGACCGCCGTCCGCGGCAGCGGGCCCATGTAGGCGGTGTTGAGGTACGTGACGTCGGACGGCAGGTGGAAGGCGGAGCGGGCGTCACCGGCGACCTCGGGCATCGGCGGATCATGGCACCACCGTGATAGGTCAGGGGTGTGCGACGCATGTGGTCACGCCCTGTTGCCCTCTTCGTGGTGGGGGTCCTGCTCATCGGTTGCTCCTCGTCCGACGACGGGGCCGAGGCGGGTGAGGCGTCGTCGACGAGCTCGGCTGACGCGACGACCACGACCGAGCCCGTCGACCCGGGGGAGGTCGTGCCCGGCGACGACTGGGTCGTGGCGACGCCCGAGGAGCACGGGATCGACCCGGCCGGCCTCGAGGAGGCCCGCGAGTACGCCTTCGCCGAGGGCAAGGAGACCCAGGGCGTGGTCGTGGTCCACGGCGGCGAGATCGTGGCCGAGTGGTACGCCGACGGCGCCGGGCCCGACTCCTGGGCCGCCAGCTGGTCGGTGGCCAAGAGCTTCACCAGCGCGGTGGTGGGCATCGCCATCGAGGAGGGCGAGATCCCGGGCGTGGAGGAGCCGATGAGCACCTACATCCCGGGGTGGGCGGGCACCGATCGGGAGCCGATCACGATCCGCGACGTGCTCCACATGGCCTCGGGGCTCGACTGGAACGAGGCCTACGCCGGCACCGCGGGCGAGTCCCAGATCGTCCAGATGGTCACGGGCGAGGCCGATCAGCTCGCCTACGCGTCGGTCCGCCCGGTGAGAGCGCCTCCCGGCACGGCGTGGAACTACTCGAGCGGCGACTCGATGCTGCTCTCGGGGGTCGTCGAGGAGGCCACCGGGCGCCCGCTCGACGACTACGCCACCGAGGTCCTGCTCGACCCGATCGGGATGCAGCAGGTCGAGTGGTGGCGCGACGTCGAGGGCCACACCCTCGGCTACTGCTGCTTCGACACGACCTCCCGCGACTTCGCCCGGCTCGGCCTGCTCTACGCCCGCGACGGCCGCTGGGGCGACGAGCAGGTGGTGCCCGAGGCCTGGGTCGAGGAGTCGCTCGTGCCGCTCGAGGCGTCCGCCGGGGAGTACGGCTACCAGTGGTGGCTGGGGGAGCCCGACGGCGTGACCGTCGACGTGTTCTCGGCCCAGGGCCACGACGGCCAGGTCATCCTCGTCGTGCCCGTGCTCGACCTGGTGGTGGTGCGCAACGGCACCTACGTGAAGGATCCCGGCCCGCCGGTCGCCGACCCCACCCTCTTCACCCGGTACCCGAGCGATGGGATCATCCCCGGCCGGGGCACGGTCCCGCCCGACGAGTGGGACGACGGCGAGCTCCTCCGGCCGATCATCGCCGCCCTCGGGGACGCACCGCGATGAGCCTGCGTGATCGCGTCTTCGCCCGCTTCTACGACCGGGCGCTGGCCCCGCTGGAGGAGGCTGGCCTCCAGGCGTGGCGGGCCGAGCTGCTCGCCGACCTCTCGGGGACGGTGGTCGAGATCGGCGCCGGCACCGGCGCCAACCTGGCCCACTACCCGTCGACGGTCGACCGCCTGGTCCTCACCGAGCCCGAGCCCGCCATGCTCGCCTTGCTGCGCGAGCGGCTCGACCAGGCGCCCGCGGGCGTCGACGTCACCGCCCGGCGCGCCGCCGCCTCGTCGCTCCCGCTGGCCGACGGTGAGGCCGACGCGGTCGTGACCACCCTCGTCCTGTGCACGGTCCCGGAGCCGAGCGCGGTGCTGGCCGAGGCCCGGCGGGTGCTGCGGCCCGGCGGTCGGCTCGTCTTCCTCGAGCACGTCGCGGCCGAGGACCGGCCCGAGCGTCTGCGCCGCCAGCGCTGGCTCGACCACGTGTGGCACCTGTTCGCCGGCGGGTGCCGGCTGACCCGCCGGACCGAGGCGGCCATCGTCGATGCCGGCTTCGCCGTCGAGGGCATCACCCGCGAGAGCGCCCGCAAGGCCCCGAAGGTCATCCGCCCCATGATCCGGGGCACGGCGGTGTCGCCCGCCTGAGCCTCAGGCGGGGGTGAGGACGGGCAGCTGGCCGGTGTCGGCGTCGGTGGCCACGGGGACCAGCTCGACCACGGCCGCGCTGGCGTCGTCCCGGGTGCCGGCGGCGATGGCCGCGTCCACGAGGGCGGTCGCGCCCCGGAGGGCCAGGCGGGCGATCTCACCGGCATCGAGGGCGCCGTGGACGCCGTCGCTGCACAGCACCAGCCGGTCGCCGGTCCGCACCTCGAACGTGCACAGGTCGACGTCGACCTGGGGCTGGGTGCCGACCGCCCGGGTGAGGACGTGGCGCCGCTCGGCGGCGTCGGCCGGGTCGGTGTCGAGCTCGAGGAGCAGCGCCTCCCACGTGTGGTCGCGGGTCACCAGCTCGGCGGCGCCGTCCCGCACCCGGTAGAGGCGGCTGTCGCCGACCCACGCCACCACCACGTTGGTGGCCTCGGCGTCGGGCTGGTCGACCACCAGCACGGTGGTGCCCATCCCGGTCAGGCCCTGCGCCCGGGCCCGCTCCTGGATGCGGGCGTTGGCCCGCAGGATCGCCCGGCGGGGATCCTCCTTCCGGCCGCCGCGCCGCTCGAGCACGGTGTCGACCACGGCCTGGGCCGCCACCTCGCCGCCCTGGCGACCACCCATGCCGTCGGCCAGGACGACCCGCCGGGCGGCGCCGGCGACGCGGTCCTGGTTGGTGCTCCGGCTGGAGCCGATGTGGGTGGCGGTGGTGGTGCGGAACGTGTGCATGGCGGACCTCGCTCGTCCCATCGGACGGTACGGGCGTCCGCGGAGAGAACCCTGGGAACCGCCGGGGGAGCCACCCCCGAAGAGCCGCCTAAGGCGGAGGTTGCGGTCAGCCCACGACGCCGTCGGCCCGCAGGGCGGCGATCGAGTCCTCGTCGAGGCCCAGCTCCTCGGCGAGGAGCGTGTCGGTGTGCTCGCCCAGCCACGGCACCCGTGTCTCGGGGCCCTCGGCCACGCCGCTGATCTTCACCGGGTTGCCGGGCACCAGCACCGGCTGCTCCACCCCGTCGGTGCGGGGGACCTCGACGAGCATGTTCCGGGCCGCGACGTGGGGGTCGGCCACGACCTGCTCGTCGGAGAGGCACGGACCCGACGCCACG
>DASVEC010000485.1:0-7315 GCA_036380755.1 Iamia sp.
ACCGGGGCGCAGTGGATGTGCGTCGCCATGGTCCCCATCGGGATCTACGTGCTGACGAAGGTCCGACCGGCCCTGGCCCGGGCGCTCGCCGCCGGGGAGGTTGGGGGCACCCCGGTGTTCGAGAAGACCACGCGCACCGCCGCCGACGGACGCACGGTCTCGACGACCAAGCGCCGGACGACCAGCAACCGTCCCGCCCACACCACCCGGGCGGCCGGCTCGTCAGTGGGCACCACGGCGACTGCCACCGACCCAGCGGACGACGCCGATACCGCCGACGACCCCGACGAGTCCTCGGCCTCGGCGTCTGCCGGCGCCGCCGAGGACCGGGCCGACTCCGACGACGACCCGGACCCCGACGGTCCCTCCCGCTAGACCTCGAACCTGCGCCACCCGCCCCGGGTGACCGGGATGGGTGGCACAGGTCCGTACGCCTGGCGGCCTCCTCGCCCCCCACCCCGGCCCACCGTCGCTCCGAAGCGGCGGCCCGAGGGGGACGAGGACCCCCGTCAGGCCGCCAGGTGACCCAGGCTCTGCGGATCGGCACCGAGGGTCGCGAGCTCGCCCCGCACCTCGGCGATCTCGGCGTCGAGCTCGGCCACGTCGTCGAAGCCGGCCCGGACCGAGCGCTCCCGCAGCTCCACCAGATCGATCAGCCGCAGCTCCAGGCCCGAGACCCGGTACTCCGGGCAGGCCGGCGCCTGGACCCACGCCGGGCTCTCCTCGTGGTGGTGGCGGCGGAACGTGAGCATGGCGGACGTTGTACGCCCTCGACGTTGCGGAACCGGGCCGGACCGGTTGCAGTCGCATGTCACTTCCATGACCCGGGTGGGTGCCCCCACCCCCCCGATCTCCGTCAGGCGGTCCGCTGGCTCCTTCCCGTTTCCCGGTGCACCTCGCGTCGCTGAGCGAGCTCTGGTGCACCGAGAAGGCGCGGGCGCTTCGCTGTCACACCCCTTGGCCATGATCGACGGCATGAGCCCGATCAGCTACCGGGCCATCGCCGAGCGGGCCAGAGAACAGCTCGGCCACATCACCCGCACCCAGCTCCTCGAGGTCGGAGTGACCCCTTCGTCCCTGCGGACGCTGTCGAACCGGTTCCTCGAACCGGTCGGCTTCCGCACCTACCGGCTGGCGGGAACCGCGCCCTCGTGGCGGGGGGACGTCATGGCCGCGTGCCTCGACACGGGAGCCGTCGCCTCGCACCGCACCGCGGCTCGTCTGCACGGTCTCGGAGCCGACCTCGGCGGTGGGGTCGTCGAGCTCGTCACCACCCGTGGACCGACCCGGCACCGTCATCCCCTCGCCACCGTCCACACGACGACGGACCTTCCGTCCGACGATCTGGTGCACGTCGGGCCCATCCCGTGCGTCGGGGTCGCCCGCACGTTCCTGATGCTGGCCGCTCTCGTGCCGTCCGTCCCCCAGGAGACGATCCGGACCGCCATCGGCGACGCGGCACGGGAGGGGAAGGTGTCGGATGCCTGGCTCTGGTGGCGGCTCGAGCACCTCCGGTGCCGAGGTCGCGCCGGTGTGTCGGTGATGGAGGAGATCCTGCGCACCCGGCAGCGGTTCGGGGCAACAGAGAGCTGGCTCGAGCACACGTTCCTCGACCTGCTCGACGCCGCCGGGCTGCCGCTCCCGAAGGTGCAGCAGCGGATCGGTCGCAAGGGCAGCTTCGTTGCCCGGGTCGACTGTCTGTACGCCCACCTCGACCTGGTCATCGAGCTGGAGGGGTATGACGCCCATCGAGCGCGCCGCTCCGAGGACGAGCGACGACGACGCCAGCTGGTCCTCGCCGGGAAGCGAGTCCTGGTGTTCACCTACGAGGATGTGGCGAACGATCCCGTCCGGGTCGTCGCCGACGTCGCCGCCGCCCTCGTCGAGCTGGCGGCCGCCTGATCTCCGTCAGGGGGTGGGGTCGGGGATTGTCCTCACGATGGCGGCGACGGCCTTGTAGGCGGCCTCGGCCGGGCCGATCTCGTCGGGGCGGAGGAGGTTGGCCATGATCCGCAGCACCCAGTCCATGAGGCTGCGGGACTGCATGCCGACCCGGGTGAGCTCGCGCATCACCGCCGGGTTGCCGATCACCACGCTGAAGAGCCGGGCCACCCGGAAGTAGAGGCCGTACTCCTCGGCGATGAGGGCGGGGTAGCGCTGGAGGGCCATGCCGTCGCCGCTGCCGATCGCCTCGTCGAGGAGCTCGGCGACCATGCGACCGGTCTCGTAGGCGTAGTCGATGCCCTCGCCGTTGAAGGGGTTGACCGAGCCGGCGGCGTCGCCCACCGCGACCCACGTGGGCCCGATCTTGGGGTTGATCGACTGGGCCATGGGGATGCGCCCACCGGTGGGGGCGCACGTCGGGGAGTCGGGCGCGATGCCCCAGTACGACGGGAGGGTGTTGGCGAACTCCTCCATCAGGTGGCTGGTGTTGACCTCGCGGTAGCCCTTGAAGGTCGACAGCAGGCCGATGCCGACGTTGATGGTCCCGTCGCCGACCGGGAAGATCCAGCCGTAGCCCGGGAGCGAGCGGCCCTGACGGTCGCGCACGTCGAGGGCGGACTCGATCCACGGCTCGTCGTGGAGGGGGCTCTCGTAGTACGTCCGGATGGCGATGCCCATGGGGTAGGTCCGGTTGCGGGCCGTGCCCAGGGCCCGGCCGAAGCGGGAGTTGGCCCCGTCGGCCACCACCACGTAGCGAGCGTGGATCTCCCGCTCGACCCCGGCGCCCTTGTCCTTGACGACGGCGCCGACGACGAGGCCGTCGCGCTGCAGCGGCCGGAGCGCCTCGGTGCCGGTGTGGAGCGTGGCCCCGAGGTCGACCGCCCGCGAGGCCACCAGCTGGTCGAGCTCCCGGCGCCGGACCACGAACCCGTGCGAGGGGAACACCGGGTGCTCGGGCCACTTCAGCTCGAGCGTCACACCGTGGGCGACGGCCCGCAGGCCGTCGTAGCGGTGGTACGCCTCGAGGGCCGGGCCCAGCCCCATGTCCTCGAGCTGGTGGACGGCGCGGGGTGTGAGCCCGTCGCCGCACGTCTTCTCCCGGGGGAACGTCTTCTTCTCGACGACCACCACGTCGCGGCCGGCCTTCGCCAGCCAGTGGGCCGTGGCCGACCCCGCCGGCCCGCCCCCGATCACCAAGACGTCACAGCGCTCAGGCGGGGGAGTCGTCACCGGCTCAGTCTGCGGCGGCGGCGAACGATCCCGCCATTCGTGAGGAGAGGTCTAACCCTCGCTCTGGGCCACGGCCTCGACGCGGGACTCGTACTCCTCGTCCTGCTCGGGCTGGATGTCCCGGTACATGACCTTGTCGTTCTCGGCGTTGTCGATCGCCAGCTCGGCCCACTCGTGGTAGAGCTCCTGGACCTCGGGGGTGGCCGGGGCCTCGCCCGACAGCTCCTCGCGCACGTAGCGGGTGACGCCGGCCAGCTCCTCGGCGTCGAGGTCGGGGAAGCCGGGCATCTTGCCCGAGAGGGTGCCGGCGTCGTGGGGGCCGCCCTCCCGGTCGGGGTTGCCGTAGGGGCCGCTCGCGCCACCGACCCACTCGTCGGCGCCGAGGTGGATCCACTCCATCATGGCGACCGGGTCGGGGAAGGTGGCCAGGACCTCGCCCTCGCTGAGCTTGGCCCCGGTGCCACCGCCGCCGGTCGGGCCGTGGCAGCCCTGGCACGAGTTGTAGACCTCGGCCCCGATGGCCAGGCCCTCGTCGGTGTTCGGCGGCGGGCTGATGCCCTCGGCGTAGACGAAGGCCCACACCGGGAGGAGGGCGATGACCGGCATGGCCCAGTACGGGATGCGCTTCCGGTTCTCGGCGGCCTGGATGTAGGCCGGCTTGGGCTTCGGCGGGGGCGGCGGCTTCTCCTCGACCTTGGCCGGGGCGGGTGCGGGGGCCGCCTTGGCCACCTCCGCCTTGGGGGCGTCGCCCCCCGCGCCGGCGCCGGCGTCGCCCGAGTCGCCGCCTTCACCGCCGGGGAGCCCGAGGGCCGCCCGCCGCTCCTTGGAGCGCTTCAGCAGGTGTTCGGGGATCTCGGTCAACGGACGTGCCTCCGCAGGCGAAGAGGCCAGGGCCCGAGCGGCCCCGGAGCGGGAAGGACGGTGCCCCAGGGACCCCGTCGGTGCGCCGCACTCTAGGTCGGGGCCGGAGACGGGCTCCAAGTGAAGCGGGGGCTGGCGTGGCCGTCCGCAGCCGCTCTCTGATGTGCCCGCCGCGAGTGGCCCGTGCTAGACCTCGGATCACGAGCCGGCCCTGCATGCAGCGCCGGTGGGTCCCATTTGTGAGCGACTTCACTTGCCAGGAGGTGCGTACCGCGTGGTCGCGTTCGTCGGGTCCGTCCTGATCTCGATCCTGCTCACCGCAAGCATCTTCTGGTACGCCAAGCGGCGACCGGTCGGCACCCCCCTCTCCTGGGGCGAGGCCATGCTGGCGGCCAACTACGCCTTCTTCGGCCTCTTCTGGGTGTACGGCGTGGTACCGCACCACTGGCTGACGTGGTCGGAGAACGAGCTCGGCTGGCGGCCGGACAAGTACCTGGCCGGCCCCAGCGGCACCGGGTCCCTCCGCGAGATCCCGATGAACATCTCGTACCAGACGCTCTCGCACCTGATCGCCGTCCTCATCTACGGCGTCTTCCTCGGTCTGCACGTCGCCCTCTGGGCCGTGTGGCAGGGCCGGGGCGACAAGGTCGAGCGCAAGCGCAAGGCGCTCGAGGAGAAGACCACCGCGTACGGGCGCCCCCTGGCCCGGAAGGCCTGATCGATGGCCCGCACCGATGCCAACCCCCCCATGCCGGAGTTCCGGGCGGACTACGTCCTCCGGGAGGTCGACGCCGACTACCTGGCCAAGGCGGTCAAGCCGAAGCAGTTCATCCACATCGACCAGTCCGAGTGCATCATGTGCGAGGGCTGCGTCGACATCTGCCCGTGGAAGTGCATCTTCATGGTGCGCCCCGACGCCATCGCCGAGGCGGAGGGCACCGAGCGCCCGGGCATCGATCCCAACGACCACGTGATCTTCACCATCGACGACGACGTGTGCACACGGTGCGCCCTCTGCGTCGACCGGTGCCCGACGGGCGTGATCATCCTGGGCAAGATCGGCGATCCCGCGGCCGAGGGCGATCCGCACCAGCGCACGAACTCCTACGGGTACGGCTACGGGATGCGGCTCTCGTGAGCGCTCCCACGATCGAGGAAGGTCAGTAACGATGGCCAAGGCCATGCAAGGCAAGGGGCGCGGCGCCCGGGTCATGGCGGACATGACCGACAAGGTCCAGGCCTCCCAGACCTGGAACTCGATCTTCCGCCCCGGCTCGATCTTTCGGAAGGGCTACACCGACAGCCCCAGGAACCGCTCCTACGTGATCATGAACTCGGTGCTGTACCACCTGCACCCGGTGAAGGTGAAGCGCCATGCCGTCAAGGTGTCGTACACCCTGTGCCTCGGCGGGCTCAGCTTCTTCCTCTTCATCCTGCTCACGGTCACCGGCATCTTCCTGATGTTCTTCTACCGGCCGACCGCGGCCCAGGCCTGGAACGACATCTACGCCCTCCAGACCAACGTCGCCTTCGGCCTGCTGGTCCGGAACATGCACCGGTGGGCCGCCCACCTGATGGTGCTCTCGGTGTTCCTCCACATGGCCCGCGTCTTCTACCACGGTGCCTACAAGCCACCCCGCGAGTTCAACTGGGTCATCGGCGTGATCCTGCTGACGCTCACGCTGCTGCTCAGCTTCACCGGCTACCTGCTCCCGTGGGACCAGCTGGCCCTCTGGGCGGTGACCGTGGGCACGAACATGATGGGCTACACCCCGGTGTTCGGGAACCAGGTCCGCTTCGCCCTGCTGGGCGGAGCCGAGATCGGCACCGACACCTTGTTGCGCTGGTACGTGCTCCACGTCCTGATGCTCCCGTTCGTGATCGTCATCTTCATGGCGATCCACTTCTGGCGGGTGCGCAAGGACGGCGGCATCAGCGGACCGCTGTAGGAACGGAGGCGACGTGACCGAGATCCCCGAGCACCTCCGCAAGCGAGCCGAGGAGGCCCGTCAGAAGGCGGCCGCCTCGAAGCCCGCCGACGCCCCTGCGGCGTCCGGAGCCGACAGCGGTGACGCCGGCGCGGATGCGGGCGACAGCCGCATCCCCGCCCACCTCCTCGAGCGGGCCAAGGCGGCCCGCAGCAAGGGCGGCGGCGAGACGGCCGAGGCCGGTGGCGGCGGCACGGCCGTGGCGACCGCGCCCGCCGGTGGTGGCGTGGCCACCGCGGCTCCTCCCGTGGCGGCCGGCCCCGGCGGCCACACCCAGCGTCTGCTGACGGTGGTCAAGTCCGGGTCGATCCAGGACGTCAAGGCCCTGCCCCAGGACAAGGTCCACACCTGGCCCCACCTGCTGGCCGTCGAGTTCGTGGCCGCCCTGCTCTGCACGGCGTTCACCCTCATCTTCTCGATCTTCGTGAACGCACCCCTGCTGACCCTGGCCAACCCGAACCAGACGCCGAACCCCTCGAAGGCGCCGTGGTACTTCCTGGGCCTGCAGGAGTTGCTCACCATGTTCCACCCGATGGTCGCGGGCGTCACCATCCCCGGGATGGGCATCTTCGCCCTGATCCTGGCTCCCTATACGGACCGGAACCCGTCCAACAAGCCTGAGGACCGGAAGTTCGCCATCTCGCTCTTCACGATCCACATGATGTTCTGGACGGTCCTGGTCATGATCGGCTCGTTCTTCCGAGGCCCCGGGCAGAACTTCGTGTTCCCCTGGGACGCCGGCCTCTTCTTCGAGCTGTAGGAGGACACCCCCGCATGCCCGCACTCGTCATCCTCGCCGTCGTCGTCCTCGTCCTGGGCGCGGCCGCGGCCCTCTTCACGGTCCAGCGCAACCGCGACACCCAGCGTGCCGTCGGCCACCTGGCTCGGGAGACCAAGGGCCGCGACGCCAAGGCCCGCAAGGGCGCACCGGTGGACCAGGACGTCACCCCCTCGACCGGTCGTGAGGTCGAGCTGGCCACGGCCGCCGCCCGCCAGGGGGGCACCGACATCGAGAGGGCCGCTCCCACCGCGCCCGTCGCCTGGACCCCGCCCGACGAGGACGCCCTGGGCGTCACCCGTCGGCAGTTCATGAACCGGGGCATCATCGCCGGCTTCGGCCTCGGCATCGGCGGCTTCGCCCCGGCCGCTCTCGCCTTCCTCTGGCCCCAGGGCAGCTCGGGCTTCGGCTCGAAGATCTCGGTGGGCAAGGTCGCCGAGATCCAGTCCCAGATCGAGCAGAACAACGGCTTCCTCTACTACCCCGAGGGCCGGATGTGGATCACCGAGTACCC
>DASVEC010000486.1:0-6868 GCA_036380755.1 Iamia sp.
GATGCCGGTGACGCCCCAGACCTCCAACCGGCGGGGCGAGCTCATGCGGTGACCCCGACGACGGTGCGGGCGAGGGCGGCGGCGATCGCCGGGGTCGTCATCACGGTCGACGTGGTGACGGCCCGCATCCCCTCGGCCTCGACGGCCGGGGCCAGGGCGGCGTCGGCGTCGTCGATCACGAGGGTGGCCGCCAGGGGGGAGTAGATGCGGGCCACGCCGACGACGCTTGCCTCGTGGCCCAGCTCGACCAGGAGCCGATCGGCGGGGCCCTTGAGGGCGGCGCCGGCGACGATGGGGGAGACGGCGACGACGTCCTCGCGCCGCGACCGGATGGCGTCGGCGACCCCGGCCACCGCCAGCAGCGGGCCGATCGACACCAGCGGGTTGGACGGGGCGACGACGACGGTGTCGGCCTCGAGGATCGCCTCCAGCACGCCGGGCGCCGGGCTGGCCTCGTCCTCGCCGACGAAGCGGACGGACCGCACCGGCACGTCGTGGCGGAGCTTCACGAAGTACTCCTGGAACGAGATCTCCTGTTCGTCGGCGTCGGCCCGCGTGATCCGGGTGTGGAGGACGTCGTCGGTGACGGGCAGCAGGCGGAACCCCAGCTGCCAGGCGGCGGTGATCTCGGCGGTGACCTCGCTCAGCGTGGCCCCCTCCGACAGGCGGTGGGTGCGGTAGAGGTGCGTGCCCAGATCGCGGTCGCCCAGGTTGAACCAGTCGACGCCGCCGTAGCGGCCCACCATGTCCATCGCCTGCCACGTCTCGTCGCGCAGGCCCCAGCCCCGGTCGGGATCGACCTGGTCGGCCAGCGTGTAGGTGATCGTGTCGAGGTCGGGCGAGATGTGGAGTCCGTGGAGCACGAGGTCGTCGCCGACGTTGCCGACGACGGTGATGTCGGCCGGCGGGACGACCTGCACGAGCCCGGCCAGCAGGCGGGCGGCGCCGACACCGCCGGTCAGGACGCAGATCACCCGGCGACGATACCGGCGGTCGGGCCGGTGTCGGTACGCTCGCCGGATGGCCAGGACGGAAGAGGACCTGCTCGCAGAGCTGAACGCCGACCTGCGCGAGGGCGTCGACTGGAAGCAGGGTGCGATCACCTACCTGCGGGAGATCGTGCGCTCCGGTGGCCCCGACGAGGAGCGCTTCCACCTGGTGAAGCCGTTCGTCGGCGGCCCTGACTACGCCCCCTTCTGGGTCGACGTCTTCCAGTTCCTCGACGTGGTCCAGGCGGCGAAGCTGGCGCCCGGCGACCTCGTGATCGACGTGGGCTGCGGCCCGGGCTGGACCGTGCAGTGGCTGGCCAAGCTGGGTCACCACGTGGTCGGTCTCGACATCTCGGCCGAGCTGCTCGAGGTGGCCGAGACCCGCATGCAGACCGATCCCTACCCGCCCTACGTGCACCAGGGGTTCACCTACGACCTGCGCGAGCACGACATCGAGGCCGCTCCCGTCGGCCTGGCGTGGAAGGCCCGGCTGGCGCTGTTCGAGTCGACGCTGCACCACTTCTTCAACCCGGTCGCCGCCCTGCGCAACACGGTGGCCGACCTGGCCGACGACGGGATCGTCGCCGTGATCGAGGCCGCCGCCCCGCCCAAGGGCTCGGAGTGGGACCTCATGAACGTCGAGATCATGGAGAAGTACGACACGATCGAGCGGCCCTACACCCGGACCCAGCTGCTCGACATGCTGGAGCTGGCCGGGCTGCCGTACGTCTCCTTCCTGCGACCGGTCAACGGCCTCTACCCGCAGACCCACGACGGCATGGCGCCCCTCCTCTGGGAGCTCACCCGGGCCGACAACATCAACCTCTTCGTGGCGTCGCCCACGGCCGCCGGGATCGAGCGGCTGGGGCTGCCGGCCCGCACGGTCGCCGAGGCCCGGTCGGGGTGGTCGCTGGTCGGCGGCGTCTCGGCGGCCGAGACCCGGCCCGACGGCAGCCGCTTCCGGTGGGCCGAGCCCAAGGTGCTCGTCCGTCTCGACGGCCCCGGCCCCCACGCCCTGCGGGTGGCGACGGTCGGGCTCGACCCGGGTCAGGTCCAGCGGGTGCGGGTGGTCGCCGGAGGGAAGGTCGCCGGCTCGGTCTCCCTCACCCCGGAGCGGAGCGAGGGCGTGCTCGAGCTGTCGGGCCGCGGCGGCCAGGTCGTCGAGCTGCAGTCCGACCGGGTGTTCTCGCCCTGCTGGACCGGCGAGCCCGACGCCCGGTTGCTCAGCTTCACGATCGACGATCCCGGCTGAGACTGATGTCATAGGATGCCGTCCGCAAGGATGGGGGCTGCATGAGTCGTTGGCAACGAGGGATCCGGGGTCGCGTGGCGTGGGTCGATCTCGTCGGCCTGGCTCTGATCGTCATCCTACTGGTGCGCATGCCCATCGATGGCCTGCCAGGGGATGGCAACGGGTGGGACCAGAGGTTGATCGTGGCGCTCGTCGCATTGGTGCCGTTCGCCATCCAGGCGGGGCGGGTGCACGCCGAACGCGAGCGTGTCTTCCACGCAGGCCTCCTGGTGGTGGCCACGGCGAGGCTGTGCTCTCGCAGTGCGGTCGACCGCATCCGACAGACATCTGAGGAGCGGCAGGAGCGTCCAGAGTTCGAGAACGCCCAGCTCATGGTCGACGATGCGAAGGCCGTGCTGCGCGATCTCGACCTGCGGGACGACGCTCTGATCAAGTGGCGGGATCGTGTGGAGATGGCCGCCCTGACCCTTCCCATCGGCATCGTGGCCGCCGACACCACGAGCTTCTTCTGGGCCGTGTACCTCGAGCGGCGGATTTGCGACGCCAGGTTGGCCCCCCAAGACCGCTTGTGGTCAGCCGAGGATGAGGTCGAGCTCGACCGTCTTCGCCAGGAGACCGAAGAGCTGTTCGAGGAGGTCGATGCGGCGATCGAAGGCGTCCTGTCGGAGCTGCGGCCCCCGCGAGCCCCCGTCGTCGCTGATTCCCGGTTGGCGCGCCTCGGGTCCGCCACAGCATGGCTGACCGGGACCGGCTCATCCCTTGGGGAGGGTGACCGGCCGAACTTCGCCGAGGAGGCCTCCAAGGCCGTGGCGCGGAGGAGCCGCGGGACAGAGGTGAACCCGTCGTGACTACAGAGCGTCGAGCTTGCCGCTGAGAAGGGCCATGTCGGCGTCGACCATCATCGTCACCAGCTCGGGGAACGAGGTCTTGGGCTCCCAACCGAGGACGCGCTTGGCCTTCTCGGGGGTGCCGATGAGCAGATCGACCTCGGCCGGGCGGTAGAAGCGCTCGTCGACCTTGACGTACTGCTCCCAGTCGAGGTCGAGGTGGCCGAACGCCAGCTCGCAGAACTCCCGCACCGGGTGGGTCTCGCCCGTCGACACGACGTAGTCGTCCGGGCTGTCCTGCTGGAGCATCAGCCACATGGCCTCGACGTAGTCGCCGGCGAAGCCCCAGTCGCGCTGGGCGTCGAGGTTGCCCAGACGCAGCTCGTCGGTCATGCCCAGCTTGATCTTGGCCGCGGTGTGGCTGATCTTGCGGGTGACGAACTCGAGACCGCGGCGGGGACCCTCGTGGTTGAACAGGATGCCGCTGGAGGCGTGGAGGTCGTAGGACTCCCGGTAGTTCACGGTGATCCAGTGGCCGTAGAGCTTGGCCACGCCATAGGGCGAGCGGGGGTAGAAGGGGGTCTCCTCGGACTGCGGGACCTCGACGACCTTGCCGAACATCTCCGACGAGGACGCCTGGTAGAAGCGGATCGACGGGTCGGCGATGCGGACGGCGTCGAGCAGGCGGGTCACGCCCAGGCCGGTGATCTCGCCGGTGAGGACCGGCTGGCCGAAGCTCGTCTGCACGAACGACTGGGCGGCCAGGTTGAACACCTCCTCGGGGCGGTGCTCCTGGAGGATGCTGATCATCGAGACCTCGTCGAGGAGGTCACCCGGGACGAAGGTGATCTGGTCCTGGATGTGGGCGATGCGCTCGAAGTTCACCGTCGAGCTGCGGCGGACCATGCCGATCACCTCGTAGCCCTTCGAGAGCAGGAGCTCGGCCAGGTGGGAACCGTCCTGGCCGGTGATGCCGGTGATGAGCGCACGCTTGGTCATGGGGGCCGAGTCTGGTCGACCTCGCCGCCCCCGTCTGCCAACTGGGTTGGCACGATCCCGCCGGCCGGGGTCAGGACCCCGGCTCGTAGCGAGCGTCGCCCTCGATCCGGAAGAGGCGATCGGCGAGCTGGGTGTAGGTGTGCGTGTCGAGCCAGTCCGTGAAGGTGCTCAGCTCGCCGGCGGTGGGCATGCGGCCGAGGACGTTGGCGAAGACGACGGAGATCTCCTGGCGGACCTCCTGGTAGTCCTGCGCCGCGGCGCTGTTCGCCATCGAGGCCAGCATCGTGGGTCGGGGCGACGGGCCGGCGGCGTCCCACTCGTCCTCGAGCTGCTCCTGCTTGGTTGGGGTCGGGGCGCTGCCGGTGAGACCGGTCCAGGCGTCGGTCAGGAACGCCGTCTTGCCCTTGTTCCGCCAGACGTCGCCGCCGTCCATGTCGAGGGCACCGCTGGCCCCGGCGACGGGGCCGTAGGTCTCAGTGGCCCGGGCCACGTCGGCGACCTCTCCCGCGGGCGTGCTCCCGTAGAGGGCCTTGAGCACGCGGAAGGCGAACCGGCCGTGGGTGGGCCGGGTGACCTTGAAGCAGCCGGCGGCGCGACCCGGTCCTCCCGCCGTCCAGAGCCCGGCCTCGTCCCCGTCGCCCCAGGGCTGGTCCTCGTCGCCCATCCGCTGCGAATAGTCCTGGTAGGCGGTGTTGGTGGCGAAGACGTGCTTGAAGGCCGACGCCGGGGCCGACGCCGAGTAGTACAGGTTGCGCTTGATGTCGTAGGTGTCGCCCAGGTTGAACTGGTGCCCCCACTCGTGGCGGAGGAGGTTCGCCAGGTGGGCGTCGGTGTGCTGGCCCGGTCCCGCGAAGAGGATGATCTCGCCGCCGTAGGCGTCCTTGGGGCGGACGGTGTCGCCGTACCACGGCGAGGACAGGGCGTCGGGGCCCGTCGCCTCGGCGTAGTAGATCCGGATCGGTGCGAGGGAGGCCTTCTGCATGTCGTCGAGGCCGTCCCACGCGCCGGCGTACACCGTGTCGACCCCGGTGAGCGTCTGCATGTCGGCCGCGCCGGCCTGGGCCGCCGTGACCAGCCGGTTGAAGTTGTTGGTCGTGAGCCCGGTGCCGTCGACCGAGTAGAAGACGCGGCACTGCCGGCGCGAGATGTGGTCGGCCTGGGAGTCGAAGAACATCCACTCCCAGGTGGTCGACGCACCGGCCGGTCGGGCCGTCGGGGCGAGGAGGACGAGGGCGAGCAGGGCGGTGACGACGACGCGGTGACGGCGCATGCTAACAGTGTGACACATATCACGTTTGAGGTGACGAGGGTCACGGTCGCGGGCCGTGGAGGGGGCCGACCTGGCAGCCTGGGGGGATGCCGACGTGGGAACCGATCTGGCCCCCCGCCCCCGCGGGGTCGACCACGTTGGCCGGTCGCATC
This sequence comes from Iamia sp., assembly GCA_036380755.1. Classification (GTDB taxonomy): domain Bacteria; phylum Actinomycetota; class Acidimicrobiia; order Acidimicrobiales; family Iamiaceae; genus Iamia. Next base: position 5,490 of record DASVEC010000486.1, read on the forward strand.
GCCTCGCTGCGGGGCCAGCGGGGCTGGACCCAGCAGCAGCTCGCCGACCGGCTGGGGATCTCCCGGGTGGCGGTGTCGCACCTCGAGGCCGGCATCAACTCGCCCGACTCCCGCACCGTCGCCCTCCTCGCCGGGCTGTTCCACCTCGAGGCCCACGACCTGGTGGCCGGCACCGACTACCCCCCGGCCAAGACCGATCGGCTCCCGCTGGTCGTCACCCGTCACACCGAGGTCGAGCACCAGCTGGCGCTGATGGAGGTCGACCTGGCGTGGGTCGAGGGGCCCGACGCCGTCGTCGCCGACGAGCGGATCGCCGAGGCGGTGCGCCAGCGGTGGCGGGCCACGCTGGCCAAGCTGGCGGCCACGGTCGTCGACCCGGTCGAGGCGGCCGAGCTCGACGCCGCCCGCCGCCGTCTGGCCCTCGACCGCGAGTGAGCGAGCGCAGCGAGCGAACCGACGGCACGAGCGTCGCCTTCGAGGTGGTGCCGGCCGGATCGACGAGCGACCCGGACCTCCGGGAGCAGCTCCTCCGGGTGTGGGTCGACGTGACCGACGCCGGGGGCAGCGTCGGCTTCACCGCCCCGGCCCCGGTCGAGCAGATCGCGGCGACGCTCGACACCGCCCTGGCCGCGGTGGCGTCGGGCCGGGACGCCCTCGGGGTGCTCCGGGCCGACGACGGTGCCGTCGTGGGCATGGGCCTGCTCGTCTCCCGCGGCGTCGACCTCTTCGCCCACTGGCGGACGGTCCTGCGGCTCATGGTCCACCCGTCGTGGCAGGGCACCGGTGCGGGACGGGTCCTGCTGGAGGGTCTGCACGACCTCGGCCGGGACCTCGGCCTCGAGCACCTCCACCTCAGCGTGCGGGGCGGCGAGGGCCTCGAGGCCTTCTACGAGCGCTTCGGCTACCGGGTCGTCGGCACCCATCCGGCCGCCGTCCGCCTCGGCCCCACCGACACCCGCGACGAGCTCTTCCTCGTCGCCGACCTGTCCCCGTCGGCTCGGGACGAGGGGTAGCGTTCGGCCATGGCACGCAGGGCATCGATGAGGATGGCGGCGGCTTCGGCCGCCCGCAACCGGGCCGCCGCCCGCCGCCGCGCCGCGGCGGCCAAGTCGGCGAAGGCCGGCAAGGACTCGCCCGCCCCGCCCGAGACCCCCACCGAGGCCGACGAGGCCTAGTCCGGGGGGCCGCCGAAGATGCCGGACTTGAGGACGGCGCGGCCGTAGGGGCGGGCCACCTCGAGGAGGCGGGCGCAGCCCTCGTCGCCGAGGACCTGCCACGGGGGGAGGGCGGCGGCGTCGGTGCGGTCCTCGATCCGCTGGCGCAGCTCCTTGCCCTCGGCGGTGAGGTGGTCGTCGTCGTCGATCAGGCCCCGCTCCCGC
>DASVEC010000487.1:0-11607 GCA_036380755.1 Iamia sp.
GCTCGTCGGGCGCATCGACGCCGAGCAGGGCCGGCTCGACGTCCTCGTCAACGACATCTGGGGCGGCGAGCGGCTGTTCGAGTGGGACACGCCGGTCTGGGAACACGACCTCGCCAACGGCCTGCACCTGCTCGACCTCGCGATCAAGACGCACCTGATCACCAGCCACCACGCGCTGCCGCTGCTGATCCGCAACCCGGGCGGCCTCGTGGTCGAGATGACCGACGGGACGGCGGAGTACAACGCCACCACGGACCGGATCAACGCCTTCTACGACCTCGCCAAGACCGCGGTCATCCGGCTTGCGTTCGCGCAGTCCAAGGACCTCGCGCCGCACGGCGCCACCGCCGTCGCGCTCACCCCGGGCTGGCTGCGCTCGGAGATGATGCTCGAAGCGTTCGGCGTCACCGAGGCCAACTGGCGCGACGCGACGCAGCGCATCCCCCACTTCGGCATCTCCGAGACCCCACGCTACGTCGGCCGGGCGGTCGCCGCGCTCGCCGCGGACCCGGACAAGCGGCGCCACACGGGCGCCTCGCTCTCGAGCGGCGGGCTGGCGCAGGAGTACGGCTTCACCGACCTCGACGGCAGCCGGCCCGACTGCTGGCGCTACCTGGTCGAGGTCCAGGACCCCGGGCTGCCGGCCAACCCCGAGGCGTACCGCTAGCCCTGCCCCGAACTCGGTGGGATGGACGCCCTCCTGGGGGCGTCTATCCCACCGAGTTCGCAGGGGGTGGCCCTTAGGGTGCCGGGGTGGACGTGGCGCTGACCTCCTCCGACACTCGCTCGCCGCTGCGACGGCTCTGGGCCTACGCCGGTGGGCACCGCCGCCAGGTGGTGGCGGCCATCGCCTGGACGGTGCTCAACAAGCTGGCCGACGTCATGCCCGAGCTGCTGATCGGCGCCGCCGTCGACGTGGTCGTGCGGGAGAAGGACTCCTTCGTCGGCGACGTGCTGGGGATCGAGAGCCTCACCGGCCAGCTCACCGCCCTGGCGATCATCAACGTGGCGGTGTGGCTGGTCGAGTCGGGTTCCGACTGGGTGGCCCACCTGCTGTGGCGCAACCTGGCCCAGACCATCGAGCACGAGGCCCGCCTCGACGCCTACCGGCACGTGCAGGACCTCGAGCTGGCGTGGTTCGAGGACCAGTCGACCGGCGGGCTGCTCTCGATCCTGAACGACGACGTCAACCAGCTCGAGCGCTTCCTCGACGTCGGCGCCATCGACATCCTCGCCACGTTCGTCAACGTCGTCTTCGTCGGGGCCGTGTTCTTCGTCGCCGCCCCCGAGCTCGGCCTCGTCGCCTTCGTGCCCATCCCCGTGATCATCTACGGGTCGATCCTGTTCCAGCGCCGGCTCGAGCCCCGCTACGCCAAGGTCCGCCAGGCCGCCGGCGACGTCGGCGGGCTGATCGCCGGCAACCTCTCGGGCATCGCCACCATCCGGGCCTTCACGGCCGAGCGCCGGGAGGTCGACCGGGTCGAGACGGCCAGCCAGGGCTACCGCGAGGCCAACGGCGATGCGATCCGCCTGTCGTCGGCCTTCATCCCCATCATCCGCATGGCGATCCTGGTGGCCTTCACCGCCACCCTGATCATCGGGGGCCGGGCCGCGCTCCGGGGCGACCTCAACATCGGCATCTTCTCGGTGCTCGTCTACATGACCCAGCGCCTCCTCTGGCCGCTGACCCGGCTGGGCGAGACCTTCGACCTGTACCAGCGGGCCATGGCCTCGACCCGGCGCATCCTCGACCTGCTGGCCGTGCAGCCCACCATCACAGCCGGCGCCGCGACCCTGCCGGACGACGGGCGGGGCGAGGTGCACTTCGACGCCGTCGACTTCTCCTACGAGGCCACGCGAGCCGACGAAGGAGGCGACCAGACAAGCAACGCGGCGCCGGTGCTGCAGGGCTTCGACCTCCACGTGCCGGCGGGCGAGACCCACGCCATCGTGGGCTCGACCGGCGCCGGCAAGTCGACGGTCGTCAAGCTGCTGCTCCGGCTGTACGAGCCGACGGCGGGGACGATCCGCCTCGACGGCGCCGACGTGCGGGACCTGACCTTCCCGTCGCTGCGCGGCGCCATGGGCTACGTGGGCCAGGACGTGTTCCTGTTCCAGGGCACCGTGCGGGAGAACGTCGCCTACGGGCGCCCGGACGCGCCGCTCGACGAGGTGGTCGCCGCCGCCCGGCTGGCCGAGGCCGACGAGTTCGTGCGGGGGCTGCCCCGGGGCTACGACACCGTCGTCGGCGAGCGGGGCCAGAAGCTCTCGGGCGGACAGCGCCAGCGGCTCTCGATCGCCCGGGCCATCTTGCGCGACCCCCGCATCCTCGTGCTCGACGAGGCCACCTCGGCCGTCGACAACGAGACCGAGGCCGCCATCCAGCGCTCGCTCGAGGCGGTGGGCCGCGACCGCACCGTCGTCGTCATCGCCCACCGGCTCTCGACCGTCCGCCACGCCGACCGCATCCACGTCCTCGAGCGGGGCCGGGTCGTCGAGGCCGGCACCCACGACGAGCTGGTCGCAGGGGCCGGCCTCTACGCCGCCCTCTGGCGCGTCCAGACCGGCGAGGCCGACGCCCTCCCCACCGTCGACTGAGCGCCGCTCAGAGCGAGACGATGATCCCGAAGGGGTCGACGGAGCCGGCGTCGGCCAAGGCCAGGTCGCCGCAGTCCGCGGCCGCACCGGTGACCGTGATCGACTGATCCCAGCTGTCGCCCACGAGGGTCAGCAGCGACTGGCTCTCGGAGCCGGTCACGTTGATCCCCGCCAGCTCCACCTCGCAGACGCCGGCGCCGGTCACCGGAGTGCAGGTCCCCGGCGTCACCAGGGTGGCGTCGATCTCGGCCGTGCCCCACCCCAGGAGATCGGGGCTCGTGTGGATGCCGCCCACGTACATGTCGATCACCATCCGGAAGGTGTCTCCCCCGAAGGCGGCGCGCCGGTCCTGTTGCACGGCGAGGCCGAAGGTCATCGTGGTCCACGTCAGCTCGGCGAACGGATCGTCGCAGCTGGGGCCGGTGAACGAGATGGTGTCGACGTAGTCCTCGTCGGCGTCGAGGACGTCGACGCTCCCCGAGAGGACGGTCACCGGGTAGCCGGCCGAGGCCGGCGGGACGGCGCCGACGGTCCCCATGGCCACGGCCACGACGGCCCCGGCGGCGAGCTGGATCAGACGTCGTGGGCGCATGGCCGCCCATCAGACCAGGCCGACGGTCGCGAGCGGCTCGCGCTCGGGGAACTAGGTCCCGAGGTGCTGGCGGAGGAACTCCAGGGTCTGGGCGCGGCTGACGACGGTGGCGGCGGGGTCGTGGAACTGCTCGGCCCGGTCGTTCTCGAAGGCGTGGCCGGCGCCGTCGTGGACCACCAGCTCGACGTGCTCGAGGGTGTCGACGGCCGCGGCCACGGTGGCGATCTGCTCCGACGAGATGAAGGGATCGGCCCCGCCGAAGTGGAGCAGGGTCGGGCAGGTGACGGCGGCCGCCAGGTCGGCGGCGTCGGACACCCCGGAGCCGTAGTACGAGACGCACGCCGCCGGGTCGCCCTCGGCCGCAGCCAGCCAGGCGAGGGTGCCGCCCAGGCAGAAGCCCATCACCGCCGGTGCGCCAGTCACCGCGTCGTGGCCGGACAGCACGTCGAGCGCCGCCAGGGTGTCGCCCACCGCGCCGTCCACGTCGAGCTGGCCGACCATGGCGTAGGCCTGCCCCAGGCCGTCCTCGTCGTGGGCGGCGGCGAAGCCGGGCTCGATCCGCCAGTAGAGGTCGGGGGCACCGACGACGTAGCCCTCGGCCGCCAGCTCGGTGGCCACGGCCCGGATCCAGTCGCCCACGCCGAAGATCTCCTGGATCAGCAGGATCCCCGGACCCGAACCCGAGGACGGCAGCCAAAGGGGCATGTCCATGGACCCGTCGTCACGGGCGACGGCGAGGGTGGCGGCAGGCTCGACGGGATCGGTCACGGTGTCCTCCGGATCAGGGAGCGAACATCATCATCCACTGCTCCTGGGTCTGCGGACGGAACACCACGTTCCGCGAGCGGACCTCGGCCATCGGGGCCGCCGCCTTCTCCGAGTAGAGGTGACCGGGGTAGAGCACGGCGTCGTCGGGCACCTGGCTCAGCCGCTGGGTGAGCGAGAGGTACATCTGCTCCGGGTCGCTGCCGGGCAGGTCGGTGCGGCCACAGCCGTCGAGGAAGAGCGTGTCGCCGCCGAGCAGCCGGCCCTCGACCAGGAAGCACTGGCTGCCGGGTGTGTGCCCCGGCGTGTGGATGAGGGTGATGGGGATCTCGCCGACCGTCACCGTGTCGCCGCTGGCGTGGCCCACCAGGTGGTCGGCGCTGACGCCGGTGGCCTTGGTGACCCACTCGACCTCGTCGGCCTGGACGTGGACGGGCACGTCGGTGCGGTCGAGCAGCTCGGCGATCCCGGCGATGGGGTGGCCCATGAGGCTGCCGCCCACGTGGTCGGGGTGGTAGTGGGTGGCGAGGGTGCCGGTGAGCCGCATGCCGTCGGCCTCCAGCAGGTCGAGGATGCCGGGGACGTCGTAGGCCAGGTCGACGGCCACCGCCTCGCCCGTCTCCCGATCGCCCACCAGGTAGACGAAGTTGACCATCTGCTGGGCGATCATGTCGTCCTCGGCGACATCCATCCCGGAGAGGAGCTGGCGGAAGTAGAGGCGGTCATCGGCCATGCGCTCATGCTGGCACCTGGTGGGGCCGATGGGGGCGCCATGGCTCCCCGCGCCCTCTTCGTCGCGCTCGCCGCCGCCCTCCTGCTGGGCGGCTGTCCGACACAGGACGACGACCCCGTCGTCACGGGCGACGACCCTCCGGCCGAGGAGACGACCGCACCGACCGAACCGACGACCACGACCACCGGGTCGGAGCCACCGCCCCGGCTGACCGATGCCGGCCCGGTCGTGGCCCCGGAGGGCGCGCCCACGGCGGACGAGCTGCGCGACGCCATGCCCCCGGCCGACGCCCTGCCCGGCGGGCGCTTCACCCGGGCCTTCGAGCCGCTCTACGACGTGGACGCCACCGAGGCGGCGGTCCCGCTGTGCGCGGCCGGTTGGACGGGCAACCACATCGGCGAGATGCGTGAGCCCAAGGACCTGGGCGGCATCAGCGCCGGCTACGCCTACGAGCCCGAGGAGGAGGGGCCCATCGTCCTGGTGCGGGCCGCCTCGCTGCCCGATGCCACCGCCCACGTCGCCGACGCCCGGGCCCAGGTCGAGGCCTGCGCCGCGGCCGGCCCCGACGAGGAGGGCCGGCGCGTCGAGGTCGGAGCCGATCCGGGCCTGGGCGACGCCGGCGTCGCCTTCACCGAGGTGTCCGAGACCGCCTTCCCCGGCGGGATGCCGCTGTCGATCGGCCTCGACCTCACGATCCTCGCCGTGGACGACGTCGTGATGATGGTGATGGTCGCCAACCCGCCCGAGATCCCCGACTCACCGCCCGCCGACAGCATCGAACCCGCCGCCGTGGAGGCCTTCAGCGAGCTCGTCGTGGAGCGGGTCGCCGCCCTGCGCTGAGCGGCCTCCGGCTCAAGGTCCTGGTCGCCGGGCCGACGGTTCGACCATGGCCTCGCGATCCGTCCCCCGCCTCGTGCTCGCCGCCGTGGCCGTGATCGCCGTGGCGTCGTGCTCCGGCGACGACCCCGAGCCGGTCGCGACCGGGGGCGGGCTGCAGCTGGCGTCGACCACCACCGAGCAGCCCGACATCGCGCCCAAGACCACCACGACGACCAGCACCACCACCACGACGACCACGACGACCACCACCACGGCGCCGGCCACGACGACCACGACGGCGCCGGTGGTGCCGACGGCCGAGGAGCTGGCGGGCACCCTGCCCCCGGTCGAGGCCCTCCCCGGCGGCGGCTGGAACCGGCGCGAGGCTCCGACCCCGGCCGACGCCGACGCACCGACGCCGATCTGCGACGGCAGCGCCGTCCCCACCCCCCTGACCAGCCTGCTGTACCAGGGCGAGATCGCCGGCGGTGCCGTGGCCCAGTACGAGCGGGAAGACGGCAGCGGCCTGGTGCGCATCGTCGTGGGTCCCCTGACCGACGCCGGCGCCCGCGTCGCCGAGGCCCAGGCCCAGCTGCCGTCCTGCCCCGGCGCCCTGACCGTGGTCCCGTGGCCGACCCAGGGTGAGGCGTCGGTCGCCTTCACCCGCACCCGCCCGAGCATCAGCGGCGCGGCCGGCGAGCAGACCTTCACGTGGGTGCTCGCCCACGTCGGCCGGGTCGTGGTCGGCCTGGAGGTGCAGGCCATCCGGGTCGAGGGCCAGGAGCTGGCCGCACCGCCCACCGACGCCGAGATCCAGGCCTTCCTCCAGGGGGCCCTCGACGCCGCCGCTGCCCTCGGCTGACCCCCGGCCGGGAAGGTCGGGTCAGTCGAGGACCAAGATGGCGTCGGACCGGCGGTCGATCGAGACGACGACGACGGGATCGGCGGGCGCCGGCGTCGCCGGCCGGGTGGCCCAGCGCTCGGCGCGGGTGATACCGGGCACCTCGGCGTGGCCCCACACCAGGCGGGCGGAGACGTCGGCGCCGGCGTCGAGCTCGACCCACGAGACGTGGCGGACGACGACGTGGGCGTCCGGCAGCGGCCCCCGCCCGGGCCGGCGGTGCAGCAGCCCACCACCGCAACCGGGGTTGGCGTAGAGGATCCCGCCCCGCTCGGAGAGCTCCGGGATGTGGGTGTGGCCGGTGACGTAGGCGGCGACGCCCTCGCCGGCCAGCGCCTCGGCCCGCCGGTGGGCGGCCTCGTTGCCCGGCTCGCCCCCGCCGGCCATGTCCGGCGCCCACCCCCGGAAGGCTCGCCAGCCCACGCCGCCCCAGAAGACGGCGCCACCGACGATGGCGAGCGCCAGCACGACGGAGACGAGGAGGGCGGCGATGGCGGCCCACCCGGTCGGAGCCCCGGCCACGGTGGCCAGCCCCAGCACACCGGCCAGCGCCAGCGGCAGGGCCGCCAGGCCGAGCGCGGGAGCGAGCTGGCGGTAGACCAGCCGGGACCCGATCACCGCGGGGAGGTCGAGGGGGTCGGCGAGGAGACCCAGGCCCTGGCCCCACGTCCGCTGGGTCAGCCCGTCGACCTGCGGCAGCAGGTCCTGGACGACGTGGTGGCCGAGGGGCGTCTCGGCCGGGTCGCGCGGGTCGACGAAGGCGTTGGCGGGGTCGAGCTGGTGGCCGTGCTCGACGCGGACCCGGCGGGGTCCCGCATCGCACTCCAGGTCGAGGTCGAGGGTCAGGGCGAGGCTGGCGCCCAGCCGCTCGCGGACGGTCGCGATGGCAGGCTCGTGCCAGGCCAGGTGGCCGTCATGGTTGCCCGGCAGCACGACGACGTGGCCCTCGGGGCCGGCGGCGAACCGCGCCAGGGCCGCCGTGAACCGCGGGTGGGCGTCGAGCGCGAGCCCGGGGTCGACGTGGGGCTGGGCCAGCAGCTCGAAGCAGTCACCGGCGAGCACCACGGCGCCCGGGCCGGTCCAGGACTCGACGGCCGCGGCGATGGCGTCGGTGGCCCGGCGCGAGCCCGTGGTGGACGGGCTCACCAGGTGGAGGTCGCTGACGACGACCACCCGGCCGCCCCGGGGCACGGCCACGACGGCGCGATCGAGCACCGCCTGACCCGCGTCCCCCCTGTTCGGCACCGCACCCATCCCCTGTCCTCCTCCCCCGGGGGCTCAGGTTACGCCGCCCTCGCACCGGGGGCGAGGCCGTCACGCCAGACGCTCGCCCAGCCACGTCAGGACCCCCGCCCAGGCATCGGACTCGGGATCGATCACCTCGAAGTGGTCGACGCCCTCCAACAGTGCCGCGGTGACGTCGTCACCGGCCTCGGTGGCCCGGTCGCGGTAGGTCTCGGACTGCACGGCGGGGACGATCGGGTCGTCGAGGCCGTGGACGAGGTAGGTGGGCACGTCGAGCGGGATCCGCTCGATGGGCGACGCCAGCCCGTAGCGGGAGCCGACCGCGGTGGTCGACCCACCCATGAGGTCGTCGACGGCGCCCCGGCCGAGCTGCTCGAGCGAGGCCGCGGCCAGGTTGACCACCCCGGCCTGGGCGACCACCGCCGCCGGGGTCACCGTCGGCGCCGCCCCGGGCGCGTCGGCCGGGAGCCCGGCCCGGGCCGCCGACCACAGGGCGAGGGTGCCCCCGGCCGAGTGGCCCACGACCGCCATCCGATCGAGGTCGAGGGCCCGGTCGTCGGCCAGCTCGGCCAGGTGGTCGACGGCGGCGGCGACGTCGGTGAACGTCGTGGGCCAGCCGCCGTCCTCGCCGACCGGCCGGTAGTCGATGTTCCACGCCGCCCACCCCTCGGCCACCACCGACTCGGCCAGCGGGTCCATCAGCGATCGCTCGTACTCGGGCCGCCAGAAGCCACCGTGGACCAGCACCACCACCGGGTGGGGCCCGGCGCCGTCGGGGAGCGACAGGGCGCCACGCTGGAGCTCGGCCTCGTCGCCGTAGGCGATCACGTCCACTCGATCATCCTCGTCGGTCGCCTCGTCGTCACCGTCGCGGCAGCCCACCACGGCCCAGGCCGCACCGGCGGCCGCCAGCCCCAGCACCGCCCGCCGGGACACCGACGTCATCAGCCGGCGCCGCCGACCTCGACCTGCTCGCCCCGCAGGTGGAACGGCACGGACGTCACCACCGTGTTGGGCCGGGCCCGCAGCCGGGTGCGCAGCACGAGGGCGCTCTGGTTGTGCAGCACCTGGCTGTACCAGTGGTCGAGGACGAACTCGGGCAGGACGACCGTCATGAAGTCGTCGGTCACCTCGGCGTCGTACTCCTCCACGAACCTCATGATGGGCCGTGAGAGCTCGCGATAGGGGGAGTACAGCGTGCGCAGCTCGATCGGGATGTCGTGCTCGGCCCAGGCCCGGGTGATGGCGTCCTGCTGCTCGGCGTCGGCCACGACGGTGACGGCGAGGAGGCGATCGGGGTTGAGCGAGCGGGCGTAGGCGATGGCCTCCAGCGAGCCCTTGGTGACCCGCCCGACCAGCACGACGACGCTGTGGGTGCGACGCCGTGCCTTGTACTCCGCCGGCACCGCCAGGGCCCGGTCGACCTTCTGGTAGTGGCGGTGGATCGCCCGGAACAGCATGACGATGGCGGGGATGACCACCGCCGGGATCCATGCCCCATCGGTGAACTTCGACGACACCACCACGAGGAGGACGATGCCGGTGGCGATGCAGCCGACGACGTTGATGACCAGCCCCCGCTGCCAGTTCGGCTCGCGCCGCCGCAGGTGGTGGCGGACCATCCCGGCCTGGCTGAGCGTGAACCCGGTGAACACGCCGACGGCGTAGAGGGGGATCAGCAGGGTGACCTCCGCCCGGAAGACGGTGATGAGGACACCGGCCATGGCGGCCAGGATCAGGATGCCGTTGGAGAAGACGAGGCGGTCCCCGCGGGTGGCCAGCTGACGGGGCAGGTAGCCGTCCCGGGCGATGATCGAGCTCAGCCGGGGGAAGTCGGCGTAGGCCGTGTTCGCCGCCAGCACGAGGATGGCGAAGGTGCCGAACTGGAGCCCGTAGAACAGCAGTGAACCGTCACCGAACACGGCCGCGGCCAGCTGCGCCAGGACGGTCTGGCCCTCCTCGTCGACGACCGGCTTGTAGTGGTGCGCGAGGGTCGAGATGCCCAGGAAGCCCACGCCCAGGATGCCCGCCATCATGAAGAGCGTCTGGCTGGCGTGGCGGCTCTCGGGCTTGCGGAAGGCGGGGACGCCGTTGGAGATGGCCTCGATGCCCGACAGCACCACCGCGCCCGACGAGAAGGCCTTGAGGATGACGAAGAGACCGGCGGCCTCGGCCAGGTCGTTGTCCTCGGCCAGCTCGGCGACGACCTCGCGGTGGCGCTCGGTGTCGATCTCGTCGATGCCGCCACCGAGGAACACCTTGCCCAGGCCCACCACGAGCAGGAGGCCGAGGAGCACCACGTAGAAGTAGGTCGGGACGGCGAAGACCTTCCCCGACTCCTTGACCCCGCGCAGGTTGCCGATGGTCAGGAGGGCCAGGAACCCCAGCGCCAGGCCGACCCGGATCGCCGGCTCGTCGTTGAACTCGAAGGCCGAGCCGATGGCCAGCACGCCGGCCGAGATGGAGACGGCGACGGTGAGCGTGTAGTCGACGAGCAGCGACGCCCCCGCCACCAGCCCGGCGGTGGGGCTGATGTTCTCCCGGCTCACCACGTAGGCCCCGCCGCCGTTGGGGTAGGCGTGGATCGTCTGGCTGTAGCTGATCGCCACGATGGCCAGCAGCACCACGGCGGCGATGGCGATGGGCACCAGGTACGTGTGCGACTTCGGGAAGGCGACCGCCGCCATCAGGATGAAGAGCATCTCCTGGGTCGCGTACGCCGTCGACGAGATGGCGTCGGAGGCGAAGACGGCGAGGGCGGTGGGCCGGCCGAGACGCTGGTGCTGCTCGTCGCTGGATGCCAGGGGCTGCCCCACGAGGACCCGCTTGAGCATCGTTGCCATGGTGGCGGGAGCCTACGACGACGTCCTCGCGCCGCGGCGGGGGACGGCCGTGAAGGAACCGTGAAGGTTGGCGACCCAGAGGTGGCCCCGCCAGCACGGCGCTTAGGCTCGCCGGGCCGTGGGCCGCCGGTCCCGGAGGAGGTCGGAGTGCACGTCGTCGTGGTCGGATGTGGACGGGTCGGGTCGGGCCTGGCCGCCGCCATCGAGGAGCACGGCCACACCGTCGCCGTGATCGACCGCCGGCCGGAGGCGTTCGCCCGCCTGGCCGAGGGCCACCGCGCCCGGACCGTCGTCGGCGTCGGGTTCGACCGCGACCGGCTGCGCGCCGCCGGCATCGAGGACGCCGGGGCCCTGGCCGCCGTCACCAGCGGCGACAACTCGAACATCCTGATCGCCCGGGTCGCCCGCGAGACGTTCGGCCTCGAGCGGGTCGTCGCCCGGATCTACGACCCCCGCCGGGCCGCCATCTACGAGCGGCTGGGCATCCCCACCATCGCCACCGTCAGGTGGACCACCGACCGGATCCTCCAGCGGGTCCTGCCCGAGCAGCCCACGGTCGAGTGGATCGACCCCAGCGCCAAGGTGGTGCTCGTCGAGCGGGTCGTCCCCGCCGGCTGGGCCGGCACCCCGGCCGCCGCCCTCGACGCCGACGGGGCCTGCCGGGTCGTCGTGCTCACCCGCCTCGGCGTGGCCCGCGTGCCGACCGCCGACCTGCTGCTCCAGGACGGTGACACCGTGCACCTGGCCGTGGCGGAGGACGCGGTCGACGCCGTCGACGAGCGGCTCGCCGCCGGACCGGGAGGTCACTCGTGAAGGTCGTGATCGCCGGTGGCGGCGCCGTCGGCACGTTCATCGCCACCGAACTGGTCGAGGACGGCCACGAGGTCACCATCGTCGAGCGCGACCCGAGCCGGGTGGCCACGGCCGAGGAGGTCGGCGAGACCCCCGGCGTCCGCTGGGTCGTGGGCGACGCCTGCGAGGTGAGCGACCTGGCCCGGGCCGACATCGAGCGCGCCGACGTGGCCGCGGCCGTCACCGGAGACGACGAGGACAACCTCGTCGTCTCCCTGCTGGCCAAGCAGGAGTTCGCCGTGCCCCGGGTCGTCGCCCG
>DASVEC010000488.1:0-5904 GCA_036380755.1 Iamia sp.
CGCGGCCCGGCGGACGGCGGACCTCCTGGGCGAGGACGTGGGCGGCACCGCCGGCTACCGCACGCGGGACGAGGACGTCACCTCCCGGCGCACCCGGATCGAGGTCGTCACCGAGGGGATCCTCGTGCGGCGGCTCCAGCGCGACCCCACGCTGGAGGGCACCGGCCTGGTGGTGCTCGACGAGGTCCACGAGCGCAGCGTGCACACCGACCTGGCGCTGGCCCTCGCCCTCGACGCCCGCTCCGCCCTCTGCCCCGACCTGCGGCTCCTGGCCATGTCGGCCACGCTCGACACCGGTCGGCTGGCGGCGGTCCTCGGCGGCGACGGCGACCCCGCCCCGGTCGTGGCCAGCACCGGCCGGACCTTCCCGATCGACGTCCGCTGGGCGCCGACGCAGGACCGGGAGCGGCTCGACGCCCACGTCGCCCGGGTGGTGGCCGCCACCCTGCGGTCGGATCCCGGCGACGTGCTCGTGTTCCTCCCCGGTGCGGCCGACATCCGCCGGGCCGCCTCCGCCCTCGGCCGGTCCGGCCTGGGCCCGGACGTCGACGTGCGGTCGCTGTTCGGGTCGCTGCCGCGCGACGAGCAGGACCGGGCCCTGGCCCCGTCACCCCCCGGCCGGCGCCGGGTGGTGCTGGCCACCGACATCGCCGAGTCCAGCCTCACCGTGGCCGGCGTGCGGATCGTGGTCGACGCCGGGCTGGCCCGGGTGCCCCGGCTCGATCCCCGCAGCGGCCTGACCCGACTCGTCACCGTCACCGCGTCGAAGGCGTCGGCCGACCAGCGCGCCGGCCGGGCGGGGCGGACGTCGCCCGGTGTGGCCGTCCGGCTGTGGTCGAAGGTGGAGCACGCCCCCCGGCCGCGCTTCGCCACGCCCGAGATCGAGCAGGTCGACCTGGCCCCGCTGGCCCTCGAGCTGGCGATCTGGGGCGCGGCCGACGGCGAGCTGCGCTTCCTCGACCCCCCGCCGGCGGCGGCCCTGGCCGAGGGCCGGGCCCTGCTGCGGTCGCTGGGGGCGATCGACCCCGACGGACGGCCCACCGACCTCGGGCGGGCGCTGGCCGACCTGCCCCTCCACCCCCGGCTGGCCCGGATGGTGGTCGCCGGCGCCCGGCAGGACCGGGGCTGGGAGGCGTGCCTGCTGGCCTGCCTGCTCGAGGAGCGCGACGTCCTCCGGGGGCGGCCCGGCGAGGTGCCGGTCGACGCCGCCGAGCGGTTGCGGCTCCTGGCCGACGAGCGGGCCTCGCACCCGCAGGCCGACCGCGATGCGGTGCGCACCGTCCGGCGCCGGGCGGCGCAGGTGGCGCGCCGGGCCGGTGTCCGGCGCCGCGACCGGGTCGACCTCACCGCGGCGGGGCCGCTGCTCGGCCTCGCCTACCCCGACCGTCTGGCCCAGGCCCGCAGCGGGCGGCGCTACCGGCTCCGCAACGGCATCGGGGCCTGGGTGCCCGACGGCGACGCCCTCGGCGACGAGCCCTACCTCGTGATCGCCGATGTGGATGGGCCGGCGAGGCGCCAGCCGAGTGGCCAGGGAGGCTCGGGGGACGCCATCGACGGACGGGTCCGCATCGCCGCCGCGGTGGACGAGGCCGACGTCCTCGCCCTCGGCGCCGCCGACGTCGAGTCCCGCTCGGTCGTCACGTGGGACGAGGAGCGCGACGACCTGCGAGCGGTGACCGAGCGCAGGTTGGGAGCCCTGGTCCTCGCCCGCTCCGAGGGGCGGGCGTCGGCCGGTGCGGACACCACCGCTGCCCTCGCCGACCGGGTGCGATCGGCCGGTCTGGGCGTCCTGGGGTGGACCGACGCCGCCCGCGCCCTCCAGGCCCGGGCCGTGTTCGCCGCCGGGCGGCGCGACGGCTGGCCCGACCTGTCCGACGCCGCCCTGCTCGCCGATCTCGACGACTGGCTGGCGCCCGTGCTGGGCGGGGCCCGGAGCCGGCGCGACCTCGAGCGGGTCGACCTCGTCGCCGCCCTGCGGGCCCGACTCGGGTACCCGTGGCTGGGCCAGCTCGACGCCATCGCCCCCCGCACCGTCCGGCTCGGGTCGGGGCGGGAGGTGCCGGTCGTCTACGACGCCTCCGGGGCCGAGCCCGCGATCCACGTCCGGGCCCAGGACCTGTACGGCACCACCGTGCACCCCACCGTGGACGAGGGCGGGGTGCCGGTCGTGGTCCACGTCCTCTCGCCCGCCCGCCGGCCCGTCCAGGTCACCGCCGACCTCCCCGGCTTCTGGGCCGGCTCGTGGGCGGAGGTCCGCAAGGAGATGGCCGGCCGCTACCCCAAGCACCGATGGCCCGCCGACCCGAACTCGGGGGAGTAGACGCCCGAAACCGGGCGCTTACTCCCCCGAGTTCGAGGTCTAGGCGCCCTCGGCGGTGGTCTTGAGGCGGGAGAGGCCCTTCTCGAAGTCGGGGCCGATCAGGTCATCCATCCCCTTGAAGATGCCCATGACCTTGGTGGCAAGGGTCATGGGCCCGACCATCGTCCAGGTGACCGTCGTGCCGGCGCCGGCCGGCTCCAGGGCGAACGTGGCCGTGCTGCTCGACTTGAAGGGCTTGAGGAAGGTCACGGCGACGACGACCTCGAGGGGCTCGTCCCCGGTGACCTCCATGCGCCCCTGCCCGGCCTTGCGGTTGCCGCTCCACTCGTAGACCGCGCCCACGCCCCGGTCGGCGCCCGAGTAGGTGCGCCGGAGGTCCGGGTCGAGGTCCTCCCACGGCGACCACCTCAACCACTCGTGGAAGTCGGTGAGCAGGTCGTGGATCACCGCCGACGGCGCGTCGATGGTCTCGGTGCGAACGACCTCGTAGGTCCCCTTGCCCATGGCCGGGCAGGCTACGTCAGATCGATCGGGATCGACGATGGATCGCGCCCGTCGCACCCTGGGCCGGGTGTCCCCGCCCGCCACCTCGACCGGGCCCAGTCGGTGGTCAGCGAGATCGTCGACGGGCTCTGAGCGTCGCCGCCCTGGCCACCGCCCTCACCGAGCTGTCCCCGGCGACCCGCGCCGGCCTGCTGGCGGGAGCCGATGCCCTGCTGGCGGCGGCGCCGCGACCCGGATCACCGACCGCCGACGCCGAGCGCTTCGGGCGGATGGTCGACTGGCAGGCTCGCCGGAACCCCGAGCAGAGCCGGGACGAGGTCGAGGCGGCGACGCTGCAGTACATGGCCACCCTGCCGGCGTGGCGGGACCACCCGCGGGTGCGGGAGGCGGTCGCCGACTAGCCCGGGTGGCTGGGCGGGGGTGGGTCGCCGGTGGTGGGCTGGATGACGACGAGGACGGCGTCGAGCGGGCGCTTGTGGGCGTTGCGGTACACGTGGTCGCGGTGGCCGTCGAAGAGGACGGCCCCGCCGGCCCGCACCGTGTAGCTCTGGTCGGCCACCTCGAGGGTCAACGTCCCCGACAGCACGGCCAGCATCTCCCGGGTGCCCTCCATGTGGCCCTCGGACTCGTGACGGTCGCCGGGGGCCAGCGTCCAGCGCCACAGCTCGACGTGCTCGCGCCGATCGACGCCCACGAGGAGGTCGCCGGCCGAGCCCTCCTCGCCGGCCCACAGGCGGATGACCTCGTCGGCCTCGACCACGCGCACCGAGGCGGTGTCGGACAGCTCGACCAGCTGGGCCAGCGTGACCCCGTAGGCGTCGGCCACGCGGCAGAGCGTCCCCATGCTGGGGTTGGTGCGGGCCTGCTCGATCTGGACGAGCATCCCCTTGCTGACCCCCGACCGGCCCGCCAGCGTCTCCAGCGACCACTGGCGCTCGGCGCGCAGCTTCCGCGTGTTGCGGGCGATCGCAGCCGCCACGACGTCGGGTTCGGGCACACCGCCACGCTACCGCCGGACCGTCCCTCGAACACTCTGATGAACCGTGTGGTGCAGTGTGATGATCTGCCTCTACACTGCACCGGTTGGTCCAACACAGTGATCCAAGGAGGGTCTCCGATGTCCGTCGTGCTCGCGCTGGGTGCCGCCGTGGTGTTCGGGTCCGCGGACTTCCTCGGCGGGTTGGCGTCGCGACGGCGCGCCGCGCTGGCCGTGGCCTTCGGCACCCAGCTGGCCGGGTTCGTGGCCCTCCTCGTGGCCCTCCCGCTGCTCCCCTCGGCCACGGTCGCCCCGCGGGACGTCCTCCTCGGCGCCCTGGGTGGCATCTTCGGGTCGAGCGGTGTCGTCCTGCTGTTCCGCTGCCTGGCCAAGGGGCCCATGAGCGTCGTGGCGCCCGTCGCCGCCCTGACCGCGTCCGTCGTCCCCATCCTGGCCGGCGTGCTGCTGGGCGAGCGGCCCGGCGTGGCCGCGGTGGCCGGCATCGCCGTCGCCCTCGTGGCCGTGGTCCTGATCACCCGCGAGGGCGACTCGGAGCCGTCCGCCCGCGCCGGCCTCGAGGTCGTCGCCACCGCCCTGGCCGCCGGCGCCCTGTTCGGCCTGTTCTTCGTGTGCCTGCACGGCACCGGCGACGACGCCGGCCTCTACCCGCTGCTCGGCGCCCGTCTGGCCTCGCTGCCCTTCCTGGCCCTGCTCATCACGGCCCGGGGCGAGAGCCTGCGCGAGGCCTTCACCGGACGGGGCCTGCCCATCATCGTCGTCAGCGGCGTTCTCGACATGGCGGCCAACGTCCTCTACCTGGTGGCCCTGCGCCACGGCCTGCTGGCGATCGTCTCGGCCATCACCGGTCTGTACCCGGCGGCCACCGTGCTGCTGGCCCAGACCGTGCTCGACGAGCGCATGCGCCGCACCCAGGTCGCCGGTCTGGCCGTCGCGGCCGTCGCCGCCACGCTCGTCGCCGTGTAGCGCCCGGCCGCTCGTCGGCCGGGCCAACCCGTACCCTGCCGGCGTGAGCAGCAGCCGCCGGAGGTCGTGGCACGCGGACCCCGACACCCCGGTCGAGCAGAGGTGGAACCACAACATCCACCTGCACCCCGTCCTGCTCGACGCCCTGCCCGACCCCTGCGGGCGCGCCCTCGACGCCGGCTGCGGCGAGGGCGTGCTGACGTGGCAGCTGGCCGACCGTGCCGCCGCGGTCGTGGCCGTCGACGTCGACGCCGAGTGCGTCGAGCGCACCCGGGAGCTGGTGGCGGGCCGGGAGAACGTCGAGGTCCGCCAGGCCGACCTGATGACCGCCGATCTGCAGCCGGCCTCGTTCGCGGCCGTGCTGTCCGTGGCCGTCGTCCACCACCTCGGCCTCCAGGCCGGGCTGACCCGGCTGGCCTCGCTCGTCGCTCCCGGTGGCACCCTCGGCGTCGTCGGCCTGGCCCGCACCCGGACGGGCTACGACCTGGCCCACGACGCCGTGGGCGCGGTGATGACGCGCGTCCTGCGCCGGCGGCGGGGGATCTGGGAGGTCCGGGCGCCGATCGCCGACCCCCGCGAGACCTACACCGAGGTGCTCCGGACGGCCACGCTGCTGCTCCCGGGCGTGCGCTACCGGCGCCACCCGCTGTTCCGGTACTCCCTGATCTGGACCCGCCCCGACGACTGGACGCCGCCGGGGCCGGGCCGGATCACTAGGCGTTGATGGCGCGCTCGAAGACGGTGATCGTGTTGCCCGCCTGCTCGAAGACGTGCGCCAGGCGCCAGCCGTCGGCCCCCTTCTTGTTGAGGTCGCCGGTGAAGGAGCGCATGTTGATGCTGCCCTTGTTGACCTCGGTCTGGTACTCGAATCGCATGGTCCCCCCAGGGGATCTCGGTGGTCGTACGGGCGGGCACGATAACCCCGCCACAGGTGCCTGTCGCGCGGGGTCGGCATGATGGGCCGATGACCGCTCCCGCACCGCCGCCGATCGCCGATGCCTCTCTGGCGATCCGGGCCCAGGAGCTGCTCGAGCAGCTGGCCGGGCCCGATGCGGTGCTGCGGCCCGAGCAGACCGCGGCCATCGAGGCGGTCAGCACCGACGGCGGGCGGGCCCTCGTC
>DASVEC010000489.1:0-4182 GCA_036380755.1 Iamia sp.
AGGGCGACCGAGGACATGACCGGAGTCTGTCGCGGTGGGGTGCGACCGGCGCGGGCCGCGCCTCAGCGGGTGCCGCAGACCTCGAGGGCGAGGAGGGCCAGGACCTGGGCCGTGGCCTCGACCTCGGCCAGCGGCACCGACTCGTCGGGTGCGTGGGCCAGGTTCACGTCCCCGGGGCCGTAGTGGACGGTGGGGATCCCGCCCAGCCCGGTGAGCAGGCGCAGGTCGCTCCCGAAGGGCGCACCCCAGGTCGTCGCGCTCCGGCCCGTGACCTCGTGATGGCAGACCGCCACCCGGTCGCCCAGGTCGCTGTCGGCCGGGAGCCGCCCGGAGGCGAACTGCCCGCCCCACCACTCGACCTCGACGGGGTGCCGGCGCAACCACGAGTCGCCGGCGCAGGCCTCGGCCACGGCCGCCTCCAGGGCCGCCCGGGCCGCGGCCGGGTCCTCGTCGAGGGCGACGCCCAGCCGGCCCTCGGCCTCGAGCCGGTCGGGCACGGTCGAGGCCCAGTCGCCGGCGCGCACCACGCCCAGCGACAGCGGGTAGGCGATGCCCCACCGGTCGAGCAGCGGGTCGGCGTCGACGTTGCGCTGGGTCTCGAGCGCGGCCAGGGCCGCGAGCACCGGGACCAGCTTCTCGATGGCGCTGACCCCCTCCGCCCGGCGGGAGGCGTGGGCGGCGCGGCCCCGGATGCGGAGCCGGAACGTCAGGGCCCCGGCGCAGGCGGGCACCAGGTCGAGCCCGGTGGGCTCGGGCACGACGCAGACGTCCGCGGTCCAGCCCCGGCGGAGCAGGCCGAAGGTGCCCAGGCCGCCGTCCTCCTCGCTCTCGACGCTCGCCACCAGGACGTCGCCCCGCAGCGGGGCGCCGCTGGCGGCCAGGGCCCGCACCGCCCACCGGGCGGCCAGCAGCCCGCCCTTCATGTCGCAGGCGCCCCGACCCCGGGCCTCGGTGGCGGTGAGCTCGCCGCCGTAGGCGTCGTGCGTCCAGGTCGCGGGGTCGCCCGGAGGGACGACGTCGATGTGCCCGTCGAGCAGCAAGGTCCGTCCACCACCGGAGCCATCGGCCGACCCGGGCAGCCGGCCCACGACGCCCCAGGCCTCGTCGCGGGGCGCCTCGGAGCCGGGGAAGTCGGGGTCGGCCCGGAGCTCGGCGAGGGGCAGCTCCCAGTGGTCGACCTCGAGGCCGTCGGCCGCCAGGTCCGACGCCATGACCGCCTGGGCCTCGTGCTCGGCCGCGGTGCCGGTCTGGCTGGGCACCCGGAGCATGGCCGACAACGCCGTCACCATGGCGGCCCGCTGGCCCACCACCTCGTCCCGGACCCGAGCACGCCAGTCGATGGCCACGACCGGCGACGCTACCCGGGCCCATGACGGTCAGCTCCCGAGGTCGGCGGGGAAGAGGGAGTCGATCACGGCACGGGCCGCCGGGCGCTCGGTGGGTGGACGACGGGGCCGCGACGCCGGGCGGGTCGGACGGGCCGCGCTGCGGCCGGGGGCGGTGCCGGCGGGGTGGCGGGCCTTGGCCACGTCGTCGCGCGAGGGGCCGAGGTGACGGGGGATCACGGCGTCGTACCGCCACCCCGGCGAGAGGCGACCGCCGACCTCCCACAGGGCCGACCAGCCGTGCCCCTCGAGGCTCTCGACCGGGGGCCGGTAGCCGTACTCGTTCTCGAGCCAGCGGGCGATGCGCTCGCGGGCGGTGGCCTCCGACGGCGGTTCGTCAGGGCCGGTGGGGATGGTGACGGTGAGCCGGTTGGCGGCGATGAGAGCCATGCCCGGCACTATGCAGAGGGGGTGTGACAGCGAAGCCGGAACGACGAGAAGCCCCTGGTCAGAGCGTTACGAGGAGGCGATGAAGTCGACCAGGACCCGGCCGAGCTCGGCGCCCCGGTCCTCCTGGAGGAAGTGCCCGCCGCCCTCGATGGTGACGTGGGCCGGGCCGGCCGCGCCCGGGACCCGCGCGCGGAAGATCCGGTCGCCGCCCCCGGTGATGGGGTCGGAGTCGCTGAAGGCCAGCAGGAACGGCTTCTCGAACCGCTCGAGCACCTCCCAGGCGGCCCGGTTGTCGGGGGCCGCCGGATCTTCCGGGTTTGTCGGCACGAGCAAGGGGAACATACGTGCCCCTGCTTTGGACGCCTCGTCGGGGAACGGGGCGTCGTAGGCGGCGATCACCTCGGGGGCCAGGTCCGTGGTGCAGCCGCCGTTGATGATGAACCCGACCGGAAAGGACTCGACCTCCTGTGAGAACCGTTGCCACGCAAGGAAGGCATCGCTCGGCGTGCCGTCGCCGGTGGGCAGGCCGGTGTTGCCGATGGCCACCCGGGCGAACCGTTCGGGCGCCGCCGCCACGAGCCGCAGCCCGACCATCCCGCCCCAGTCCTGGCCGAAGAAGGTGATGTCGCGCAGGCCGAGCCGATCGAACAGGAGCTGGCGCATCCACTCCACGTGGCGGGCGTAGGTGTAGTCGTCTCGGGACATCGGCTTGTCGCTGCGGCCAAAGCCGACCAGGTCGGGGGCGACGACCCGGTGCCCGGCGGCCACCAGCGGCGGGATCACGTGGCGGTAGAGGTACGACCACGACGGCTCGCCGTGCATGAGGAGCACGGGAGCGGCGTCGGCCGGCCCCTCGTCGAGGTGGTGGACCCGCAGGGTCCCGCCGTCACCGTCGTCGACCTCGACGTGGTGCGGGGCGAACGGGTAGCCGGGCAGGTCGGCGAAGGCCTCGTCGGGTGTGCGGTACACGTCCATCAGGCACCACCGCTCATCGCCGCGACGCTCACGGCGTCGATGCGCTGATAGGTGTTCTCGAGCTCGTCCTGGACGACGGTGGCCACCCCGTCGGTGCTGAGGAGGTCGAGGGTGCGGTCGAGCGTGCAGGTCGTGAACGTCCAGCCCTCGGGCAGCTCCAACCGGTCGACCAGGCCGGGCAGGGTGTCGAGCGTCTGGGCCGGGTCCACGGCGTGCGAGTAGGCCTGCATGACGTAGCGCTGGCGGTCGCGCGCGGTGAGCTGGTGGATCGTCGTGCCGGCCTTGAAGCGGAAGATCGTGTCCCGGACGATCCGGCGCTCGACGTAGGCGACCCCGGGCTCGGGCAGGGCGTCGCCCAGGTCGATGGTGGCGGCCAGGAACATGTCGAGGTCGCCGAAGCGGGTGAGGCGCCGCTCCCCCGCCGCCTGCTGCTGCGGCACGATCGTGTCGAGGACCCAGCGCCGGGGGCCGTTGAGCAGGGCCACCAGCGCACCGCGCTCGGCGGCGATGGCTCCGGCATCGAGGGCGTCCCACGCCTCCTGGGGGCAGTCGTTGAGGCCGAGGGTGTTCCAGACCTCGGCGAAGAACGTGCCGTCCGCCTCGGACAGCAGCAGGACCTCGCCGTAGCGCACGTCGCGCAGTCCGTTGGGGAACAGGTCGTCGGTGCTGGGCACGGCTCTCCTCGGCTCGAGCGATGTTCTGTCGCTCAGTCTGCCACAAGTTGGGGGCTCAGCCCAGCGGCTTCTCGAACCAGTGGTGGGCGTAGGGCTCGTCGTTGAAGGCGGGCACCTCGACGAAGCCGGCCGATCGGTAGAGCGAGATGGCCTCGACGAGCGCCCGGTTGGTGTCGAGGCGCAGCGCCGGCGCGCCCGCGGCCCGGGCCGCGGCCTCGGTGGCATCGAGGAGCCGCCGGGCCACACCCATGCCGCGGGCGGCCGGATCGACCCACATCCGCTTGACCTCCGCCTCGGGACCGGGCTGCAGGCGGAGGGCGACGCAGCCCACCGCCTCGCCGTGGACCCGGGCCAGCAGGAAGGTGCCGGTCGGCGGGCGCATCCCGGCGGGATCGACGGGCCGGCTCCGGGCCACGTCGAAGCCGGTGTCGAACCGGGTCGCCAGCTCGGCGGCGTAGCGCTGCAGGCAGCGCTGGGCGTCGGGATCGTCGGGGTCGACGGGCGCGACCGACACCAGGGCGGCGGTGACGAGCCGCTCGACCTCGCCCATGGCCGCGACCAGCCGCTGGCGCTGCGCCGGGGTGAGCGGCTCGACCAGCGATCGGGCCAGCTCGTCGCTGCGCTCGTCGAGGACGGCCCGCTCCTCCCGGCCCCGGGCGGTGAGACGGGCGACCCGGACCCGCCGATCGGCCTCGCCGGCGACGACGTCCACCAGGCCGTCGGCCTCCAGGGCCCGCAGCAGCCGGCTGAGGTAGCCC
>DASVEC010000490.1:0-2612 GCA_036380755.1 Iamia sp.
GTGAGTCGGGTCCGTTGCACCTGGAGGAGAAGCTGACCCGCTCGGAGTTCCAGCGGCTCACCTCCGATCTCCTCAAGCGGTGCGAGGGCCCCTTCGAGCAGGCGATCAAGGACGCCGGGCTCAACAAGGGCGAGATCGACCACGTGATCCTCGTGGGCGGCTCCACCCGCATGCCGGCCGTGTCCGAGCTGGTCAAGGAGATGACGGGCAAGGACCCGAACAAGGGCGTCAACCCCGACGAGGTCGTCGCCGTGGGCGCGGCCATCCAGGCCGGCGTGCTCAAGGGCGAGGTCAAGGACGTCCTGCTCCTCGACGTCACCCCGCTGTCG
Source organism: Iamia sp. (assembly GCA_036380755.1). Lineage (GTDB taxonomy): Bacteria > Actinomycetota > Acidimicrobiia > Acidimicrobiales > Iamiaceae > Iamia. Next base: position 330 of record DASVEC010000490.1, read on the forward strand.
CTCGGCATCGAGACCAAGGGTGGCGTCACCACCAAGCTCATCGAGCGCAACACCACCATCCCCACCCGCAAGACCGAGACCTTCACCACCGCCGACGACATGCAGTCGCAGGTGGAGATCCACGTCCTGCAGGGCGAGCGGGAGATGGCGCAGTACAACAAGACGCTGGGCAAGTTCCAGCTCGTCGACCTGCCCCCGGCCCCCCGTGGCGTGCCCCAGATCGAGGTCACCTTCGACATCGACGCCAACGGCATCGTCCACGTCTCGGCCAAGGACCGGGCGACGAACAAGGAGCAGTCGATGACCATCACCGGTCAGTCCTCGCTCGACAAGGACGCCATCGACCAGATGATCAAGGACGCCGAGGCCCACGCCGAGGAGGACCGGAAGCGCAAGGAGGCGGCCGAGGCCCGCAACCAGGCCGACACCCTCGTGTACCAGACCGAGAAGGTGCTCCGGGAGCAGGGCGAGAAGGTCTCCGGCGCCGAGAAGGAGGCCGCCGAGGCCGCCCTGGCCGAGCTCAAGAGCGCCCTCGAGGGCGACGACGCCGAGGCGATCAAGACGGGCACCGAGAAGCTCATGACCGCCAGCCAGACCCTCACCCAGGCCCTCTACGAGCAGGCCAAGACGGAGAGCGACGGCGCCTACGGCGGTGACGGCGCCGGTGCCGGAGCCACCGACGGTGGCTCCGACGACGACGTCGTCGATGCCGAGGTGGTCGACGAGGGCGACGACACCAAGAGCGTCTGATGCCCGACGACGCCACCCCGGGCCCCACCGAGGATCCCCGCGACGAGACACCCGCCGAGGTCGAGGTCCCCGACGACCTGTCGGGCCTCGACGACCTCCCTCCGGTGGAAGGGGAGGAGATCACGGCTCCGTCCGACCTGTCGGTCGAGGCGCTGCTCGACGACGTCGAGCGGCTCACGGCCGAGCGCGACGGCTACCTCGATCGCTGGCAGCGGGCCACGGCCGACTTCGAGAACTCGAAGCGGCGGCTCCAGCGCGACGCCGAGGACGCCTCGACCCGCGCCAGCGGTCGCCTGGCCGAGGACCTCCTCCCGGTGCTCGACGCCTGCGACGCCGCCATCGCCCACGGCGAGACCGGGGTCGAGCCCGTGTTCGCGGCCCTGCTCCAGATCCTGGAGAAGAACGGGCTCGAGCGCATCGACCCCGTCGGCGACGTCTTCGACCCCACCCGCCACGAGGCGGTCATGCACGAGCCGGCCGGGCCCGACGACGATCCGGCCCTGGCCCTCGTCTCCGAGGTGCTCCGCATCGGCTACGCCTGGAAGGGGCGGGTGGTGCGGGCCGCCATGGTCAAGGTCAGGGGCTAGCCGATGGCGCCTCAGCGCGAGTGGCTGGAGAAGGACTACTACGCGGTGCTCGGGGTCTCCTCCGACGCCGATCAGAAGGCCGTCACCAAGGCCTACCGGGCCCTGGCCCGCAAGCTGCACCCCGATGCCAACCCCGACGACGCCGCCGCCGAGGAGCGCTTCAAGGAGGTGTCGGCCGCCTACGACGTGGTCGGCGACCCCGAGAAGCGCAAGGAGTACGACGAGGTCCGGGCGCTGGCCGCCCGGGGCGGCGGCTTCGGCCCCGGTGGCTTCGGTGGCTTCGGCGGCGAGACCGTCGACATGGGCGATCTCGGCTCGATCTTCGGCAACCTGTTCGGCCGGGGCGGCGGGCGCGGGCCCGGGGGCCCGGCCGGGCGCCGGCCGCGGCGGGGTGCCGACCTCGAGGCCGAGCTGCACCTCTCGTTCGAGGACGCCGTCGACGGGGTCACCACCAGCGTCCGCCTCCTGGCCGACGCCGTGTGCTCGACCTGCCACGGCGACGGCGCCCGTCCGGGCACGTCGCCCAAGGTGTGCCCGCAGTGCCACGGCCAGGGCGTCGTGGCCGAGGACCAGGGGCCGTTCTCGTTCAGCACGCCGTGCCCCCGCTGCGGGGGTCGGGGCTCGGTGATCGAGGACCCGTGCCCCACCTGCGCCGGCTCGGGCCTCGAGCGCCGGCCCCGCGAGGTCAAGGTCCGCATCCCGGCCGGTGTCACCGACGGCACCCGCATCCGGGTGAAGGGGCGGGGCGCGCCCGGCCGCGACGGCGGCGAGGCCGGCGACCTCTACGTGATCTGCCGGGTCGCACCCCATCAGCTGTTCCGGGTCGAGGGCCGCAACCTCGCCCTCACCCTCCCGGTCACCTTCGCCGAGGCCGCCCTCGGGGCCGACATCGTCGTGCCGACGCTCCACGGCGCCCCCGTGACCGTGCGGATCCCGGCCGGCACCC
>DASVEC010000491.1:0-3310 GCA_036380755.1 Iamia sp.
GGGGGCGTCGCCCATCCACATCGTGATGCCCGACATCGGGTTCGGCCGGGCCGACCTGGTGGTGGGCGTGCCCCGCACCTGGCTCGACGTCACCACCATCGACGACCTGGTCGAGGTGGCCGACGACGTCCGGCACCTGCACCAGCGCCCGGTCCGGGTCGCCACCAAGTTCCCCAACCTGACCCGCGACTTCTTCCGCCGCCATGGCCTGACCGACTACCGCATCGTCGAGTCGCTCGGCGCCACCGAGGGCGCGCCCCGAGGCGGCCACGCCGACCTCATCGTCGACCTCAGCTCCACCGGCACCACCCTCGAGGCCAACGGCCTCAAGCCGATCGCCGGCGGCACCGTGCTGCGGTCGCAGGCCAGCCTGGTCGGCTCCGGGCGCCCGTCGATGTGGACGCCGGCGCAGCTCGCCACCCTCGGGCGGCTGGTCATGCTGATCGAGGCCTCGCTCACGGCCCAGCGCCAGCGGGTGGTGCGGGGCCTGTTCCCGGCACCGGGGCCGTCGGCCGACGGCCGCGTCGCGGTCGACGGCCTGTGCGTCGAGTCGACGTGGAGCGACTCCGGCGGCCTGGTCCAGGTGCTGGGCCGGGCCGAGGTCGGCCAGGTCCCCGCCCTGCTGGCGGCGCTGCTCGACGCCGGGTCGGTCGCCTCGTCGGTCGAGGAGCCCGGCCTGCTCGTCTCGGCCGGCTCCCAGGCCGTCGCCCGGTTCCGGGAACATCTCGGGACGTAGGCATGGGTGACGAGGGGGTCGAGATCACGGTGCGGGGCGAGGGCGAGCGGCGGGTGGCGCCGACGCGGGGCGTGATCGCCGTCAGCGCCCACGCCGTCGATGCCGACCACCGCACCGCCTACGACCGGGCCGTGGCCGCCGCCGGCCGGGTCCGGGGCGAGATCGTCGACCTCCCGGCCCCCGCCCTCGGCTCCTGGTCGATCGGCGAGGTCGCCACCTACGTCGACCGGCCCTGGACCGAGACCGGCCGCGGCGTTCCCGAGCACCACGCCCTGGTGGCCGCCCGGGTCGAGATCCTCGACCTGGCCCGGGTCGGACCGCTCGTCGATGCGTGGGGCGCCCGCGACGCCCTCGAGCTCGGCGGGGTCACCTGGGACATCAGCCCGGCCGAGCGGGCCGAGGCCGAGCGCCAGGCCCGGATCGACGCCGTGGCCGCGGCGGCCCGCCGGGCCCGCGACCTGGGCGAGGCCATCGGCCGCTCGACCATCCGGCTCTGCCAGCTGGCCGACGTCGGCCTCCTGGGCGCCGAGTCGGTGGTCATGGCCCGAGGGGGCGCCACCGTCGGTCTGGTCCCCGCCGACGTGGTCGTCACCGCCGTGATCGAGGCCCGCGTCCTCGCCACCTGAGCCCGCACCCCACGCGCGCCGAACCGGTGATCAGATCGGACGGGAAACCGTCCGATCTGATCACCGGTTCGGGATGGGGGAGGGGCACTCAGCGGGGGAGGCGGTCGCGGACGGCGGGGATGACGATGGCGGCGGCGACCACGTGGGTCGCGACGAGGGCCACCTGCGTGCCGACGTCGGAGGGCAGCAGGACCGACGGGATGCAGGACACGGCGGTCAGGGCGACCGTGGCCCGGGTGAACGTCGACCGGGGGTGGCGGGCCCGGCGGGCCAGGACGCTGGCCAGGACCAGGCCGATCAGGACCGACATGACGGTGACCTGGGCGAAGCCGGCGAGGGGGATGGCCTCGCCGTCGACCTCGAGGCCGATGTCGACGGCCCGGGCCAGGGCGGCGACGACGGTCGTGGCGCCGGCGGCGACCAGACCGGCGACGGCGCCGGTGCGCCACACGGGACCGAGGGCGACGCGGTCGTCGGTGGCGGAAACCGTGGTGGGGGCGGGGGTGGTGATCATGGTGGTGGGCTCCTGGGAGGGCGGGACCGGCCCGTTGCCTGTCCTCACCATCACGACGAACGGCGACCACCCCGATCGACACGCCGCCGAAAAGATTTCTCCGCGACCTCAGGCCGTGACGGCCCGGGCGGCCTTGTCGGCCTTGCTGCGGTAGAGCCGCGTGTCGGCCCGCTGGAGGGTCTCGATCAGCGGCTCGGTTCCCCGGCGCCGGGCGGCCCCGATGGACAGGCCCGCGCCCCGAGCCCGGAGGGCGCGCCCGACCGCGTCCTGGAGGGTGGCGGCCACGACGTCGGGTGCGGCGGCGTCCTCGCCTTCGAGGACCACGGCGAACTCGTCGCCCCCGATGCGGAAGGCGGCGTCGTCGTCGGCCGCCAGAGCGGCGAGGAGGTCCGCGCCCACCGTGCGCAGGACCTCGTCGCCGAGGAGGTGGCCGCCCGTGTCGTTGACCAGCTTGAAGTCGTCGATGTCGAGGACCAGGACGGTCGCCGGTCCCCGCTCGCCCGCCCGGTGCAGGCGCTCGTGGAACGACGAGTGGTTGCCCAGCCCGGTCAGCGGGTCGCGCCGGGCCCGGCGGCGCAGCTCCTCGACGGTCGCCGCCGTCTCCAGGCAGCTCCCGGCCAGCACGGCCAGCAGCTCGAGCGGCTCGACCTGCTCCGGCCCGAGCGGGAACGGGTCGCGGTGGGTCACCACGAGCAGGCCGATGCGCCGGCCGCGGGCGGTGATCGGGAGGGCGACGAGCGAGCGGGCCCCGGCGTCGCGCAGCGTCTGGCTGGCGGTCACCGTGCGCCCGGTGGCCTCGCCCGCGGAGTAGCACGACGTCAGCGGGCCCAGCACCGCCCGCAGGTGGTCGATCTCGGCCGGGGTGATCGCCTCCAGGGCGGCGGCGAGCGGGCCGGTGGCGGTGCGGGGTCGCTCGGCGTCGTGCAGCACGAGGAGGGCGGAGTCCATCCCGCTCAGGTCGGTCGCTGCCTGCAGCACCGCCTCGATGGTGCGGTCGGCGTCCTCGACCGCGGCGAGCGATGCCGCCGTCTCGGCCAGCCGCCGCAGCGGGCCGCGGGACGGCTCGGGCTGGAGGTCGACGAGCCGGTCGCCGAGGCGTCGGGTGCAGAGCCGGACCTCCTCCTGCACGTCGTCGCTCAGGGGGACGAGGGACTCGACGTTCAGGGCGCCGACGACGACACCGTCGGCGACGATGGGGACGCACAGCTCGGCCACGACCCCGGGGATGGCCTCGAGGTAGTCGTCGGCCTGGCGGACGTCCTCGACGTGGTGCTCCACGCCGGTGCGGAAGGTGCGCCCGGTGATGCCGGCGCTCGGCACCATCCCGTCGAGCACCTGCCACAGGCCGCGCTGCGCGTAGCAGCGAAGGCGCCCGGTGCTGTGCAGGTAGATGCTCGGCATGAGGCCACCGCGGCGGTAGAGGTGGTCGGCCAC
>DASVEC010000492.1:0-8338 GCA_036380755.1 Iamia sp.
GCCCGGTGGCGCCACGGCCGTGACCGAGACCAGCCGCGCCGTCTCGAGGGCCCCGGCCAGGACCTCACCGGTGACCGAGGAGATCTCGTCCCCGTCGGCGTCGTACCAGGTGATCGAGGCCTCGACCGACCGGGCGACCTCCCCGTTCTGCACCCAGGCCGAGGCGGTGTACTGCCGGTCCCCGGTGACCGGGATCCCCGCCGTCCCCAGATCCGTCGTCGCCGTCGGATCGGGCCCGGCACCGACGAGCGTCATGGCGAAGAGCCCTCGCCGGACGAGGGCCATGGCCAACCCGACGGTGGCCCGCTGCCCGAACCACCCCAGGGCGTCCGTCTCGAACCCCGCCGGCGCCACGGCCAGCAGGTTCGTCGTGGGCGCGGGGCCGGTCCCCAGGACGACGTCGTCGAGGTACCGGACGGCGCCCTCGGCGCCGTCGAACGCCGCGCCGACGATGACCGCGGTGGCGCCGGCGGGGGCAGCCTCGGTGAGAGCCATCTCCGCCCACGTGTCACCGACCTCGACCGTCGGGCCGACGGCGGTGCCGAGCACGCCGCCCTCCGCATCGAGGAAGGTCAGGGTGGGCTCCGCCTCGGCCCCGCCTTCGGGCGCGCGCACCCACATCGACGCCGACACCTGGCGATCCGGTCCGAGGACGCCGAGCTCCACCGCGTCGGCGGCGACCGACGCCCGGTCCTCGGGCCCGGAGCTGCGGCCGTCGAGCTCGACCCGGAGGGCGGTGAGCCCGTCGTGGCCGCCGGCGGCGCTGGACCGGGCGGCCCGGCTGTACCGGGTCGTCCACCCCAGCATCCCCTCCTCGAACCCGGACTGAGCCTCCGTCAGCAGGTTGGGTGAGCCAGGGGTCGCGGCGGCGAAGACGACACCGTCGAGGAAGACATCGGTGGCGTCCCGGGTGCGCTCCGCGCCGACGATCAGCACCGCGCGAGCCGCTCCGGGCGGAGCGACCGCCTCCAGCGAGAGCTCTGCCCATGCGGTCGGCGTCGGTCTCTCGGTGTCGAAGGCACTGGCATCGACGATGTCGCCGTCGGCGTCGAACCAGTACACGACGATCCCCGCCTCGGCGTTGGCGTCGGATCCGGTGTTGACCCAGGCCGAGGCCGTGTAGGTCTCGCCGGCCGTGACCGGGATGCCCTCCGTCCCTCCGTCGGCCGCCGCGTAGGCGCCGCCGTCGCGCATCTCCAGGCGCAGCGAGGAGCGCCCGCTCTCGGCGAGCTCCCCGGATCGGGCCAGCGCGTTCCCCATGCTCGACCACCCGAAGGGGTTGGTCGACAGGCCGGCGGTGCCCAGCAGGTCGGGACGACGACCGGTCCCGTCGGCCCGGATCGGCTCCGACGCCACGGCCGGTGGCCCGACGCCCTCGACGTTCTTGGCCCGGACCTCGATCGTCACGAGAGCGTCCGTCGGGAGGCCGTCGAGCGTGACGGCGGAGACCGCCCGCGGCACCTCGCGCGAGCCACCGGGCCAGCTCACGACCCAGACGTCGTCCTCGGAGTCGGCCCAACGGTCGCTGATCCGCCACTCGACGGTGGCCTCCCCGGCCACCCCGGTGGGCCGGGCGACGACGCCCGTGGCCGACCAGTCCGGCAGTCCACCCCGGCGGACCTCGATGTAGCCGTAGGCGCCCCCGCCCACCTCGGTCACGGGGCGGACGTAGACGTAGCCGTAGCTGTTCTGCGCCACGCCCTCGAGCAGGAACGAGGTCTGCCCCGCCGGCACGGCGTGCCACTCGCCCTGCCACCACACCTCGTACGAGCGCTCGACCCCCGACCCCCAGTCGTCCTCCGCCAGTGGCGCCCACCCGAGGAGGAACTCGTCGAGCACCTCCGTGCGGAGCACCACGAGGGACGTCACCATCCCGGAGGGCGGCCCCCCGGGCGTGCCGACCACGGCCGCGCTGGCCGGTCCCTCACCGAACTCGTTGACCGCGGTGACGGTGACCGAGACCTCGACGTCGTTGGTCAGGTCGGGGATGGTGAGCTGCCGCAGGTCCGGCTCGACGAGCTCCTCGCCGCTCGCCTCGGCCGACTCCCACTCGACCAGGTACCCGGTGAGGGGCGAGCCCCCGTCCTCGTCGACCGTGGTCCAGCTGACGTCCAGGCGACGTCCTCGCCCTTGGACCCACACCCAGGGCGTGCCCACGGGCGCTCCCCCGGTCACCACCGTCGCCTCGGACGACGCCGGACCGTCGCCGTAGGGCGACCGGAACGCCACCGTGATCGACGTGGGGTCACCGTCGGCGAGGCCGCTCAGCACCGTCGACGTGGACTCCAGGGGGACGACCACCTCGGGACCGCCCGACGGGCGCACGACGATCTCGGTGGCCGCGCCCCGCCCGCTGGCGGGGGACGTCCAGGTCACCTCGGCCTCGCCATGGTGGCCGGTGGACGTGGCGGTCACCCCGGTGGGCCTCGCGGTCGGCACCCCGGCCCGGTGCGCGACGTGCGCCGCCGTCCCGGGGCCGTAGGCGTTCTCGCCCCAGACCTCGATGTCGTAGAGCCCGCCGGGCGTGAGACCCTCGACGAGGAGCTCGTCGCCGTCGACGGCGACCGCCACCTCTGTCAGCGGGCTGCCACTGCCCTCGACGCGGTAGCCGACGACCTGCCTGGTCAAGGGGGTCACACCCTCCTCGATCGGGGTCCAGTGGACACGGGCGGAGGTGGCCGACACCGCCTCGACGGTCACGTCGTCGGCCACCCCGGCGGGCGTGCCCGGTCGCACCTCGTCGGAGTCGGCCCACGGGCCGGGGCCGTTGGCGTTGATCGCTCGCACCCGGGCCCGCACGGGCTCGCCGTCGATGAGGTCGTCGAAGACGGCGCTGACGGCGTCGGCGCCGAGCGTCTGCTCGACGTCGCCGATGGCCACCTCGTAGCCCGTCACCGAGGAGCCGCCGGTGAGGGCGGCCGGGAGGGGCGACCACGTGACCTCGACCTGCCCGAGGGTCGACGTCGCCGTGGCGACGACGCTGCCCGACGGGAGCTGGTGCGGCGGTCCCGACGGCGTCGCCTCGGCGACGGCCGCGGGGCCGATGCCGTTGGCGTTGACCGCCCGCACCGAGACCTCGACCGGCACGCCGTCGGGGAGCGACTCGAGCAGTGCCTCGGACGACGTGACGTCGACGACGTCGTCGCCGACCCGCACGCGGAAGCCGGTGATCGGCGACCCGCCGTCCCCCGCCGGGTCGAAGGGAGCCCAGTCGACCTCGACCTGACCGGAGGTGCCCGTCCCGGCGGCGACGAGGTCGGCCGGCGCCTCGGTCGGCCGGCCACTGCGAACGGCGCGGCCCGCAGGTCCCTCGCCGTGGGCGTTGAGGGCGGCGACGAAGACCTCGGCCACGTCGTCGTCGAGCTCGATGGTGGCCGTCGTGGCGGCCGGGTCGGTGACCTCGAGCTCGCCGCCGTCCCACCAGATGCGGTAGCCGGTGATGCCCTCCGCGGTCCGGTCGGCGGTGGCGACGGACCAGCTCAGGTCGACGTCACCATCCTCGCGGTCCTGCATCGTCGGTGCCGTCGGCCGCACCGCCGGCGCAACGTCGGCGAGGCAGTCCGGGCTGGTCCCGAGGCAGAAGGCAGCGTCGTCGAGGCTGAAGACCTGACCCGGGGTCGTGTCGGCCAGAGCGACGGCCATCGACGCGAAGGCGGCACCGGTGGGAGCCACTGCTGTGACCGACACCTGTCGCCAGTCCCCGTCGACGACGCCGACCGGGTCGCCCGTCGCCTCCTCGATCGGGTCTCCGGTGGCGTCGTACCACGTGATCGCGGCCTCCACGTCTCGTGAGTCACCCCAGGCCAGGACCCACGCCGAGGCCGTGTACTGGTGGTCCGCCTCCACCGGGATCCCGGCGGTGCCGAGGTCGGTGCTCGCCCCGGCCGAGCCGGGCCCGGTCACGGCGAGGGAGACGAGGCCGTGGCGGGCCTGGTCGACGCTCCCGGCCACCGTGGCCTCGGAACCGAGCCAGCCGAGGTCGTCCGTCTCCAGCCCGGCGGTGGCCGACGGGATGAGGTTGGTCCCCCTGCTCGTCGGCGGCCCGGCCCACACGGCGACGTCGTCGACGTGACGCACATCGCCGCCCTCTCCGGCAACGGCGACGGTGAGGACGACCTCGGTCGCGGTCGCCGGCGCATCGGCGCTGGCAACGACCTCGGACCAGCCGTCGTCGTCGATGGCCACCTCGTCGCCGGCGATCGTGGTCAGCGCGGCACCATCCGCTCCGAGGAAGGTGAGCGAGACCTGGGCCTCAGAGCTGCCGGCGTCCGATCGGGCCCACGCCGACGCCGACACCGTGCGGTCGCCCCCGGGATCGCCGAGCGGCACCGGGTCGGCCGACACCGAGGCCGTCTCGCCCGCGGCCGCGTCGTGACGGCCATCGACCTCGACGCGTAGTGCCGCGCCGCCATCGTGCCCGCCGACATCATCGGTGCGGCCGATCCGGCCGAAGCGGCTGGTCCACCCGAGCGACCCCGTCTCGAATCCGGATTGGACCTCGCTGAGGAGGTTCGGTGCCGCACCGCCCGCGGAGGCCAGGACGGCACCGTCGACGTGGAACACGTCGCCCGGACCGCCGTCGGCGATGACGGCGAGGGCTCCCGAGTGCGTGCCCTCAGGAGCCGTCGCGGTGACGGTCAGCTCGGTCCAGCTCTCGCCGAGGTCCTCCACGAAGCCCTGCTCGGACTCCCCGACGATCGATCCATCGGCCCCCATCCAGAGGACCACCACGCCGGCGGCCCGCGGCCCGTCGACCCTCGTCGCTCGGAGCCAGGCCGAGGCGACGTACTCCTCACCTGCGGCGACGGGGACCTCATCGGCCAGCACGACCGGGACCTCGTCAGAGGCGGTGTGGAGCTCGAACCGCAGCGAGCCCCGACCGGACTCGGCGACCTCACCAGACCGACCCAAGGTGGCGGCCAGCGCCGACCAGCCCAGCCCGGTGTCATCGCCGACGTCCGGCGTGTCGAGGAGGTTCGGACGGGGCGCCAGCCCGTCCGCCCGGATCGGACGGGTCGGCGCTGAGGGCGGTCCCACGCCGTAGAGGTTCCGGGCTCGGACCTCGAAGCTCACGGGCTGATCGGCGGGCAGGCCGCTGATCTCGACCCGGGCGTGCGCGCCGGGCACGTCGACCACCCCTCCGGGCCAGGAGACGACCCAGCCGGAGCCCTCCTCGCTCTTGAAGCGACTCCCACCCGGGCTCCACTCCACGACCGCCCTCCCCGGGATGGCTGTGGGGCGGGCGACGACGCCGGTCGGCGCCTGCGTGGGCGCATCCTGCATCCACACCCACTCGCCCCCGCCCGCAGGGCCTCTTCCGACCTCCGTGACGGCGCGCACGGTGATGACGTACGAGGTCCATGCCGCCAGGTCCTCGATGAGGAACGAGGTCTGGCCCGCAGCCACGCGCTGTGACCCCTCGCCCCATCCGACGAGGTACTCGTGCGTCGCCCCGGACCCCCAGTCCCCCGGGTCGATCGGTTCCCACGAGACCCTCAGCGCGCCGCGCTGGCCCGGGTGCACCACGGTCACGCCGCCAGGGGCGGTGACCGGCAGCTGACCGGGTGCGGCCACCACCGCCTCGCTGGGGACGCCGTCGCCGTGGACGTTCACGGCGGCAACCGTCACGCTCACGACCTCGCCGTCGACCAGGTCGTCGATCGTGTGGGCGAACGTGGATGCGTCGACCAGCTCGCTGCCGGTCCCCGAGGTCGACACCCACTCGACCCGGTAGCCGGTCACCGGCGACCCTCCGTCGTCCCAGATGCCCGCCCACGTCACGTCGAGCGCACCCGGGCGGGCGCTCACCTCGACCGTTGGTGCCTGGCGAGGTGGCGTTGCCGGACGCACCGGCTCCGACTCGGCCGAGGGGCCGTCGCCGTGGGCCGAGCGGAGGAACGCCCGGTAGCGACTCGGCGGGCCGTCGGGAACGCCCTCGACGACGATCGAGGTGGCGGGGAGCGGCACCACCACATCCGGCCCGAAGTCGTTGCGCACCACGGCCGAGGTCGCCGTCCCGAGGCCCTCGGCCGGCAGCGTCCAGGCGACCTCGATCTCGCCACTCGTCCCGGTCGGGACGGCCTCCACCTCGCTCGGCGCGGCCGATGGCCGGCCGGCGACGAAGTGGACGGTCCCTCCGGCGCCGAGGCCGTGCTCGTTCCGGGCGGAGACAGTGGCGTGGTACGACGCGCCCGGGGTGAGCCCGGTGCGGGCCAGCTCGGCGACGTCCGGACCCAGCTCGATGGTCTGCCCGTTCTGCCCGGTCTCGTACCACCACACCGAGTAGCCCACGACGGGGCTCGAACCCTGTTGCTCCGACGGCAGCAGATCCCAGGTGATGTGGGCGGAGGTGTCCCCGGTCGTGGCCACCCGCACCGCGGGCGACGCGACGGGGATGCCCGTCGTGATGGTCGCGGTGTAGGACCACGGGCCGGCGCCGTTGGGGTTCACACCCCGGACCCGGATGGGCGTCGCCTCGCCATCGACGAGCCCGTCCACCGTGACCTCGGTGTCGTCGGCATCGACCACCTCGGTGACCTCGCCGGCGGAGATCTCGTAGCCCGTGAGCGGCACACCGCCCGTCCCCGCCCCCTCGACGGGCCCCCATGCCACCGCGGCCCGACCCGACGTCGGGGACGGTTGGAGCCACAGCCATGGCGGCGCGACCGTCGGCGGACCCGACGGGGTGGCCTCGGCCACGGCCGCCGGTCCGACGCCGTTGGCGTTGACGGCCCGGACGGTCAGCTCGACGGGTTCGCCGTCGGGGAGCCCCTCGACCAGGGCCTGCTCGGGGGTGGTCACGTCGAAGCTCTGGCCGCCGCCCTCGACGCGGAAGGCGGTGATGGCGGCGCCACCGTCGGCCTCGGGGTCGAAGTCGGCCCAGTCGAGCTGGACCTCACCGGAGGTGCCCGTGGCCTCGGCGGTGAGGTCCGCCGGCGCCCCGGTCGGCGGCCCGGACGGGACCACATCGGCCACCGTCGCCCGGACACCGGGACCGGCGCCGTTGCGGCTGGCGACGCGGACGTCGTAGGCGCGCCCGTCGACCAGACCGGTGAGGATCGTCGTCCTGGCGGCGGCGCCCGCGACCGTGCGATGGCCGCCGCCGGACCAGGTCACCTCGAAGCCGTCGATCGGTGTGAGGCCGTCGCTGCCCGGGGCGGGCGCACCCCACGCGACCTCGACCTCACCGGGTTCGCCGGTCGCCTCGGCGGTGACCTCCGGTGGCGCCAGCAGCGGCGTCGCCGAGGCCATCGGGTCGGCGAGGGTCACCGGGCCCCAGCCGTCGACCGACCGGGCCCGGGCGGTCACGATCACCGGCTGGCCGTCGGTCATCCCACCGATCGTCACCCCCTGCGGGTCGGTCGCCAGCACGTCCTGGGACCCACCGGGCCAGGTCACCCGGACCTCGTCCACGGGCGGGTCGGCCACGGGTGGTGTCCAGCTCACCAGCAGCTGCCCCGAGATCGCCGTGGGCCGCACGTCCAGCTCGCCCACCACACCCGGCGGTTCGGCCTCGGGGTCGAAGGTGCCCGTCGCGGCCGGGCCGTCGCCGGCGGCGTTGCGCCCGCGCACGGTCACGACGTGGGGATCGGCGACGTCGAGGCCCTCGAGCTCGGCCCGCACCGCCGAGCCCGGGACGACGACCTCGTCCGCCCCGACCGCGCTGACGACCCACTCGTCGACCGCCTCGTAAGCGCCCGCGGTGCCCCGCCACAGCTCCCACCCGACGACCAGCGTCTCGCCGTCGGACCCCGCCCGAACGGCCACCTCGGCGGCGGCATCGACGGGCCGGCCCTCGTCGGCGGCCACCGGGAGCTCCACGCCCACGACGGTGACCACCACGGCCGCGATCACAGAGACCGCGACGATCCTCCACCGCTCCACGAGAACTCCCCCCGCCGACCCCCCCGGGCCGATCCGATGTGGTCCGCATTCAACACTGCGCACCCCGCCCGGTCAACGAACGCAAGATGGCGGCTGTCTGGCGGACCCCCGAGCTGGCTCACGACGACGAGAAGGGCACCCCGACTGTCGGGGTGCCCTTCCGCATGGGTCGGATCAGATCAGGTTCACTGGACGGTGAACGAGAACCCGCCCGCGTCCACAGTGCCGTCGAAGAAGGTGGCGTGGGGAGCCGCGCAGGCCCCTCCAGCCCAGTTGAGAGGCGTCGTCGGGTATGAGAGCGTGCCCGTGCTCGAGGCAGTCCACCCGGTGACAGTCCCACTCGGGCTGAGAGTCGCGTTGTACGAGCACCGAGGAGTTCCCGTGGTGTTGCAGTCAGTCGCCGGAGTGTTGTTGAGGACGTTGTAGAACTTGACGTCGACCGACAGAGTCGAAG
>DASVEC010000493.1:0-2631 GCA_036380755.1 Iamia sp.
TGCGTGGCCAGCGCTCCGGACGTCTCGCTGTGCGAGGACCTCGACGGGGACGGCTACGCCGGCTACCCGGACGGCGGCTGAGCCGTCGGCGGGCCGGGGAGCGCCCCCCGGCCCGCCGACGAGGCGCTGGCGGTGGCCCCGGCTACGGTCGGTCCTCCCCGATGTTGGAGGTACGGCGACCGTGCGAGCCCCCCTGAACGGCCCGACGACCACCCCCCGGCGGCGATCAGCGGTCGTCGCCCTGCTCGCCGTGGCCGCCCTGGTGCTCGCCGGGTGCGGGTCCGACGACGGCGACGACGAGAGCACCTCCGGCGACGCCACCACCACCGAGACGACGGCCGCCCCGTCCCGCGAGGACGGGTCCACGACCACCGAGACGTCGTCCTCGGAGACGATCGTCTCGGCGCCCGATGCCGGAGGCACGTCGTCCGTTCCGACCACGAGCGAGGCCACCGGGGGCGATCTGGCGCCCGGCGATGCGTGCTCGTTGGAGGAGGGCGTGCCGGACTGCATCGACCCCGATGGCGACGGCGAGGGCGTGTACCTGGAGGGCGGGGCCGACTGCGCCGCCACCGCCCCCGACGTCAGCGTGTGCGAGGACCTCGACGGCGACGGCGTCGCCGGCTACCCCGACGAGTACGAGGACCTGCCCACGTGCAGCGCGGACGTCCCCCCGCCCTGCAACAACCCGCCCGGCTCCAGCGACGACGAGTAGCACCCGCCCGATCCATCTCTCGGGATGCGATCCTGGGGGTCGTGGAGCGGACGATCCTGCACGTCGACATGGACGCCTTCTTCGCGTCCGTCGAGCTGCTGCGCCGGCCCGAGCTGCGGGGCCAGCCCGTCGTCGTCGGGGGGAACGGTCCCCGGGGCGTCGTGGCCGCGGCCTCCTACGAGGCCCGGTCCTACGGCGTCTTCTCGGCCATGCCCTCGTCGCGGGCCCGGCGGCTGTGCCCCCACGCCGTGTTCCTCCCCGGCGACCACGCCCACTACAGCGAGGTCAGCGGCCGGGTCATGGACATCTTCCGCTCGGTCACGCCCCTGGTCGAACCGCTGTCGCTCGACGAGGCCTTCCTCGACGTCACCGGCGCCCGCCGCCGAGCCGGCGACGGTCCCACGATCGCCCGGGCCCTGCGCCAGCGGGTCCTCGACCAGGAGGGCCTGACCTGCTCGGTCGGCGTCGCCCCGGTGAAGTTCCTGGCCAAGCTGGCGACGAGCGACGCCAAGCCCCGGCCCTCCCGCGGCGGGCCCGTGTTCGGCCCCGGGGTGGCGGTGGTCGAGCCGGGCCGGGAGCTGGCCTTCCTCCACCCGCTCCCCGTCGGTGCGCTGTGGGGCGTGGGCCCCGCCACCTTGACCCGCCTCGAGCGTTACGGGATCAGGACCGTCGGCGACCTGGCCCAGCTCCCGCGGGCCACCCTCGAGAAGGCTGTAGGCCAGGCGCACGGGCGCCACCTCCACGACCTGGCTCACGCCGTCGACGTCCGGGAGGTCGAGCCCGACCAGGAGCTCAAGTCGATCAGCCACGAGGAGACCTACCCGACCGACCGCTTCGACCCCGACGAGCTGCGCACCGAGGCCGTGCGCATGGCCGACGCCGTCGCCGCCCGCCTCCGGCGTCACGGCTCGGTGGCCCGGACGGTCACGATCAAGGTCCGCTTCGGCGACTTCCGCACCATCACCCGCAGCGCCACCCCGCCCGAGGCGGTCGCCACCGGCCCCGCCGTGGCCCGGGTGGCCAAGGACCTCCTGGCCAAGGTGGACGTGGCGACGGGTGTCCGGCTCCTCGGCGTCGGCGTGTCCAACCTGGTCGAGCCGGGCGCAGGGGGCGCCGGGCTCCAGCTCAGCCTGCTCGACGACCTGGATCCGGCCGCCGACGAGGCCACCCCGGCCCCCGCCGCCGATGCCGCCTGGGCCGCCGCCACCGACGCGGTCGACCGGGCCCGCGAGCGCTACGGCGCCGACGCCGTCGTGCCCGCCTCGCTGGCCGGTCCGGCGGGCATCTCCGTCCGCCGTCGCGGCGACCAGCAGTGGGGTCCTGACCAGGAGGGCTGAGCGGCTTCGTTCAGATGGGTGACAGCAGCAGTTGCACGCCCCGTGCGCGTTGTCGGTGCCGTCTCGCTGTGCGAGAGTGGTGGGACTCGTCAGGCCGCCGCCGTCCGGTGGGGATGGGTGAAGGGAACGACCATGCCGCTCTCGGAAGACGAACAGCGGATCCTCCAACAGATCGA
This sequence comes from Iamia sp., assembly GCA_036380755.1. GTDB lineage: Bacteria > Actinomycetota > Acidimicrobiia > Acidimicrobiales > Iamiaceae > Iamia. The sequence goes on from DASVEC010000493.1 coordinate 2,229, forward strand.
GCAGCAGTTCTACGAACAGGACCCCGATCTCGCCGGTGAGATGGGTCGTCCGAGCGTGCATGCCCGTCAGGTCCGCCTCATGCGCTGGTCCGCGGTCACCTTCGTCGCCGGTCTCGCCCTCCTCCTCGTCGCTCTCGCCTGGGAGCACACCTTCGCCGTGGCCCTCGCCGGGTTCGCCATCATGTTGGCCTCGGCCCTGTGGTTCGAGCGCTGCCTCAACCGGATGGGCCGCGCCGGCATCGAGCACCTCACCCAGTCGCTCCGCGACCGGGGTCTGGGCGAGGGCTTCCGCGGCGCCACCGAACGAGCCCGCGAGCGCCTCCGCCGCCAAGAGGACTGAGCGTCCGTCTCAGTCACTCGTTCGCTGGCGCTCACTCCGTTCCTTCGAACTGGTCGGGGGGGG
>DASVEC010000494.1:0-2403 GCA_036380755.1 Iamia sp.
GGGACCCGCTCATGGACCTCTCGGAGGCCGAGGTCGAGGCCGCCGTCGACGTGCTGAAGGGGCACAAGCTGGTCCGCAAGGTCCTGCCGAGCCACGGCAACCGGAGCGTGAAGTACCGCCAGGTCGCGGTGGAGGCGCTCACCGTCGACGAGGCCCAGCGGGCCGTCCTCACCGTGATGTTGCTCCGCGGCCCGCAGACCCCGCAGGAGCTCAAGACCCGCACCGACCGGCTGCACCCGTTCGCCGACGCCGAGGCGGTGGAGGAGGTGCTCACCGACATGGCCGGGTGGGGCGACCCGCTGGTGCGCCTGCTCCCCCGCCGCCCGGGCCAGCGCGACGCCCGCTGGGCCCACCTGCTGTCGGGCGAACCCGATCTCTCCGCGCCGGAGCCGGCGCCGAGGGTGGCGGCCGCCGCGCCCGCTCCCCCGCCACCGCCCGCGGCCGAGGGGGTGCACGGACCGCTGGCCGCCCTGGCCGGCACCTGGACCGGCCCGGGCCAGGGTCGCTACCCCACGATCGAGGGCTTCTCCTACGCCGAGCGGCTGGAGATCGTGCCCATGCCGGGCAAGCCGCGCCTGTCCTGGCGGGTCACCACCCGGGCCGCCGACGACGGGCGGGGGCTCCACGCCGAGTCCGGCTTCCTGCGGCTCACCGACGGCGGCGAGGTCGAGCTGGTGCTGGCCACCGGCGCGGGGATCGTCGAGGTCAGCACGGGGCTGGTCGAGGCCGACGGCGAGACCCTGGAGCTCGTGCTCTCGTCCGAGACGGTGGTGGGGACGCCGACGGCCAAGTCGGTCACCGCCACCGAGCGGACCTACCGGGTCCGCGGCGACACCCTCACCTACGAGGTGGCCATGGCCGCCGTGGGCCAGCCCCTGAGCCCGCACCTCACCGCGACGCTGGCGCGGAGCTAGCCGGCGGCGCGCTCCGGCAGCCCCGACGTCCAGGCGGCGTAGAGGCGGGCGTAGCGGCCACCGGGGACGGAGACCAGGTCGTCGTGCGGGCCCAGCTCGGCCAGACGGCCGCCCTCGACCACGCCGACCCGGTCGGCCCGGGCCGCGGTGGTCAGCCGGTGGGCGATCACGATCGTCGTGCGGCCCTCCATGAGCCGCTCGACGGCGGCCTCCACCACCGCCTCGGTGCCGGGGTCGAGCGACGAGGTGGCCTCGTCGAGCACGAGGACGGCGGGATCGGCCAGGGCCGCCCGGGCCATCGACACCAGCTGCTTCTCGCCGGCCGAGAGCCGGCTGCCCCGCTCGCGCACCTCGGTGTCGAGGCCCTCGGCCAGCGCCGCGAACCGCTCGCGCACGCCGATCGCCTCGAGGGCGGCGTCGACCTCCTCGTCGGTGGCGCCGATCTTGGCCACCCGCACGTTGTCGCGGATGGTGCCGTTGAACAGGAAGCCCTCCTGGGGCACGACGGCGATCCGCTCCCGAAGGGAGTCGAGCGAGGCGGCCCGCAGGTCGACGTCGCCGAAGCGCACGGTGCCCTCGGTCGGGTCGTAGAAGCGGGCGATCAGCTTGGCCAGGGTCGACTTGCCGGCGCCGGTGGGGCCGACCAGGGCGAGGCGCTCCCCCGGCTCGATGACGAGGTCGACGTCGCACAGCACCGGCTCCAGGTCGGCCCGGTAGGCGAAGGTGAGACCGGACACGGCGATGGCCCCCGTGGCCGGCAGGTCCTGGGCCTTCGCCGCCTCGGGCACGTCGACCTCGGTGTCGAGCACCTCGTAGAGCTTCTTGAGCCCGGCCCCCGCCGACTGCACCTGGTTGAACAGCTGCGAGAGCTGCTGGACCGGCTCGAAGAGGTTCGACAGCGAGAGGACGAAGAGGGCGACGGTGCCCACCGTGAGAGTGCCGTCGACGACGAGGACGCCGCCGATCCACACGACGAGGGCGGTGGCGCCGGTGCCGGCGATCTCGATGACCGGGAGGTACCAGGCCTGGATCCGCACCGACCGCATGTGGGCGCCGTAGAGGGTGCGGTTCCGCTTCCCGAACCGGCGGGTCTCGGCCCCCTCGCGGGCGTAGGCCTGGATGACCCGGACGCCGCTGATGCCCTCCTGGAGGTGCGAGAGCACCAGACCGATGCGGTCGCGCAAGGTCAGGTAGGCCGCGTTCGAGTCGCGCTGGAACTTCACGCTGGCGAGGATCACGAACGGCAGCGGGATGGCGACGACCAGGAGCAGCTGCCACGACGTGGCGGCCAGGAGCACGAGCGTCAGGACGATCAGCAGCACGCTCGAGGTGAACTGGAGCAGCCCCAGCTGGACGAGCTCCTGGAGCGAGTCGATGTCCGACGTCATGCGGGAGACGACGACCCCGGCCTTCTCGCGGTCGAAGAAGGCCATCGACAGGCGCTGCAGGTGGTCGAAGACGCGGACCCGCAGCTGCCGGAGGAAGGTCT
>DASVEC010000495.1:0-17330 GCA_036380755.1 Iamia sp.
GGGCCTTGGCGTCGGCCCACTCGTCGTCGGAGAAGCCCCGCGTCCGCTGGAGGATCCACTCCGGCAGCCCGAACTCGTCGCTGGCGGCGTGGGTGACGAGGACGTCGCCGTTGTCGAGGTTCTCCAGCGTGAGGGCGGCGACGTGGCCGTCGCCCCGGTGCTCGCGCAGGAGGGTGACGGCGTGGAACAGCTGGAGGTGGGGCTCCTCGGGCCAGGGCAGGCCGGCATGGGCGGCGAAGAGCGGCCGGCCCTCGTGGCGACAAGCCTCGGCCGCGGTGCGGGCCAGGGCGGCCGCCTCGGCCAGATCGGCATCGTCGACGGCGACACCGTCGGTGGCGCCCAGGATCCGCCGCAGGGTGGCGTCGGCCGCCCGCATCCGGGCGGCCAGGACCTCGGCCGGGGTGGTCACGTCCCACGCCGCCGGCAGGGCGTTGTGCACGAGGTGGGGCTGGAAGTTGAAGAAGGTGGCGATCACGACCTCGGCGCCGACGGCCCCCATGGCCGCGGCCCGGGACGCGAAGTAGCCGTCCTGCCCGGTGAGCCCGAGCGTGGCGTACTCCTCGGCCGCCTCGGGCGAGAAGTAGATGAACCCGTGGAGCGGTTCGAGCCGTTGGTACAGGTGCCTGGCGGTGGGGGCGTCGACCATCCCCCGACAGTACGGCGAACTCAGCGCGCGAGCAGGAGGTCCTCGAGGCGGTCGAGGGCACGGCCGGCGTAGCCCAGCCAGAACCGGCGGAAGACGGGCAGGCCGGCGCCGGCGGCCCCGGAGGTCGGGTGCACCGTCCACGCCCACTCGATGCGGCACCCCGTGCCCACGGGGGAGAACCGCCACGCCCCCTCGACCCGGGCGATGAGCGGCTTCATGGGCCCGGCCTGCGGCGCCAGCGCGTAGGTGAACTCCCGCGGCGCCTCGACCGACGTCAGCTCCTCCCGCATCTCGCCGCCGTCGGAGGTGTGGATGGTGCGGACCTGGCCGGCGGTGGTCCACGCACCGTCCTGCTCGACGCGCACGATCGGCGGGAGCGGCCCGTACCGCTTGGGGAACAGCTCCTCCAGCGGCAGGGCGAGGGTGCCGGCGAAGGCGTCGTCGACGGCCACCGGGTAGGTGCGGGACCGGGACATGACGGTGGGTGATGGCATCAGCGGACCTCGGCGACCTCGTAGCGGACGTTGGTGCCGTCGAAGGTGCCCTTCGAGACGGCTTGGACCAGGTTGAGCCAGGCGTAGCGCTCGTCGCCCGTCTCGAACAGCGGGGCGGCGTAGATCGGGTGGACGCCGGGCCCCTCGCGGAAGTCGCTGCGACCGGTGTAGCTCACGTAGACGAGCGCACCGTCGTGGGTCTCGACGGTGAAGCGGACGTCGACGGTGCAGATGCCGTCGACGACCGTCAGCCAGTCGGCACCGGAGGTGCCCTTGCCCGTGCCCCGCAGGCGGTCGCCCTCGACGACGATCGAGCCGATCTCGGCCACCACGCGGAACCCGGACGGCCCCTGGCCCACCATCACCTGCTCGGACAGCGTGATGTCGATGTCGCACAGGGGCACCAGCTCGATGGCCATGCTGCGACGGTACTGGGCCTACTCCGAGTCGGGGGCCAGCTCCATGCGGACGATGGGGCCGCGGGGGATCTGGCGGAAGAAGAGGTCGGCGTCGTGGATCACGACCTTGAGGCTCTTGTAGCTGGCGGTGCCGCCGAACACCGCGCCGATGCCGAAGGGCAGGGCCTTGCCCAGGGCCAGCACGCCCTTCTTGGTGCCGTAGCTCTTGAACACCTTCTTGGCCATGGCCTTGTTCATCTTCTTCATGGTCGCCGAGGTGGCGACCGACGCCGCCTTCTTGCCCAGCTCCCGGGCCAGCGCCTCGTAGCTGGCGGCGGCCGCGTCGCCGAAGACCAGGACGGCGAGGACCCACGCCGTGCGCTGCTCGACCTCGGCCTCGGTGTGGCCGTGGAGGGCGGCGATGGTGAAGATGAGGTCGGCGTTGCGGACGGTGACCCAGCCGATGTCGGCCAGCCCCACGCTGATGGCGGTGGCGGTGCCGGCCCCCGGCAGGGCGGCGACGGCCCCGGTGGCGGTGCCGAGGCCGACCATCTCCCGCTGGAAGTGCTTGCGCACGGCGATGAGCTTCTGCTCGTGGGTCACGCCGAAGAGCTCGGCCGCCCGCTCCTGCGCCGGCACCCACCGCGACTCGGCCGCGGTGTGGACGGCGTCGAGGACGGTGCGGGTGATCTCGTCGGCCGTGAAGCGGTCGCGCCAGGAGGGCGGGGTGCCGGCCGCGGTGTCGGCCGGGGTGTCGGTCACCCGACGGAGGCTACGACGGGCTCGGGGGCGCCGGCATCGGGGGCCGGGTCCCCGATGGTGCGGAAGAGCATGTCGGCGTGGCGGGCGATGGTGCGGACGCTGGCCCGGTTGGCGACGGCGCCGATCACCGCCCCGATCCCGAACGGGAGGGCCTTGCCCACGCTGGTCGCCAGCTTCCGCATGGCCCACCTGGTGACGAGGGTGCGCCCGAAGCCCTGGTTGAGGGCGGCCAGCGACCCGCCGGAGAGACGTCCCGATGCCCGGTCGTGGGCCGCCTGCTCCTCGGCGGCCAGGATCCGGGGGAGGACCTCCGCGGCCTGGGGGCCGTAGCCCAGGACCGCGACGACCCACGCCTTGCGCACCGCGGGTGGGGCCTCGGTGTGGCCGTGGACGGCGCCGATCGCCATCACCAGGTCGCAGGCGCGGGTGGTGGTCCAGCCGACGTCGGCCGCCGCCGTGGCCAGCGCGGCCACGGTGCCGATGCCCGGCAGGGCGGCGACGCCGCCGGTGGCCGCCCCGACGGCGGCCAGCTCCTTGCCGAAGGGCTGCGTCACCTGGGCGACCCGCTCGGCCGTGGTGCCGGTGGTGGCGGCCGCCCGGCGGAGGGCGTCGCCGCCGCGGGCCGTGACGGCGTGGTCGATGGCCCGCAGCACCGTGGCCTCGATGGCTCGGTCGCGCATCCCCATCGCCGCAGCGTAGGGGCTGGGTCAGCGGACGCCGACGGGTGGGGGGTCGGCGTGGGCGGTGTCCCACGCCTGCTGCTCGAGGCCCCGGGCGGCCTGGGCGAGGCGGGCGGCCTCGGCCCCGGAGGCGATGGCGGAGCGGACGGCGGCCACGCTGCTGCGGGCGTCGCCCGAGGCCTGGCCCAGCTCGATGCCGCGGCGCACGAAGTCCTCGGCGTAGACGCCGCGGAACTGCTCGCTCGCCGTGGCCGCGGCCTCGACCCGGACCGCGCTGGCGTCGGCCAGGACGGCGATGGCCCGCTCGAGGGCGTCGACCGCCACGGCCGCGGCGGCGTGATCGAAGGGGATGTCGGCGGGGCGGGGCATGCCGCGTCCGTTACCCCGACCCTTGGTTGAATATGCATGAGAAAGATCGAAAATTATCGACGATTGGCGGTTTGGGTCATCGGGTGCCAGGGAACGTGGCGGTCCATGACCACCACCTCGGCCGACCCCGCCGACCTCGCCACCTACGTGGAGGCCGCCGGCGACGGCACCACTCGACTCACCACCGCGGCGGCCGAGCTCCGCCGTGCCCTCGATGCCTTCCGGGCGTCGGAGGGCCGCGCCGCCTTCGTGGCCGACGTCCCCGAGGTCGACCTCGACCTCTCGTTCCTCGCCCAGCGGTGGACCCGTCTCGCCGTCTGGCTCGACGGCGTGGCCCGGGCCTTCGCCGAGGCCGACGATGGCGCCGGCGGCCCGCTCACCCTCGACGACGGCATCCTCGATCGGGACGCCGGTCGCTTCCGCCCCCCGGAGGTCGAGTACATCGATCGCAACGGTCGGCTCATCCTCGACACCGGCGTCGGCGACGACGTCGTCGCCCTCGGCCTCGAGGACGAGCAGGTCCTGGTGACGGTCAACGGCACCGTCACCACCTTCGCCGTGGGCCGCGACGACGAGATCGTGCTGCGTCTCGGTGCGGGGAGCGATCGGGCCGGCGTCTTCCCGATGCCGGACCACCCGGCGCGCGACGGGTTCGTCCTCGACGGCGGGAGCGGCGACGACCTGCTGTCGGTGACCGGCGGCGCCTCGGTGATCCGGGGCGGGACCGGGGCCGACGAGATCCGAGGGGGCGCGGGCGACGATCGCCTGCTGGGCGGCGCCGGCGACGACACCGTCCTCGGGGGCCGGGGCGACGACCGCATCATCGGCGGCGACGGCGACGACACCCTCGACGGCGAGGTGGGCGACGACTGGGTCTCCGGCGGCGTGGGCGAGGACCTGGTCCACGGCGAGACGGGCGCCGACCGGCTCACCGGTGGCGCCGGACGCGACCACGTCGACGGCGGGGGCGGGGTCGACCACGTCGACGGGGGCGCCGACGCCGACGTCCTCTCCGGCGGCGAGGGTCACGACACCGTCGATGGGAGCCAGGGCGCCGACGTCGCCCTGGGCGGGCCCGGGCACGATCTCGTGATCGGGGGCAGCGGGGCCGACGGCATGCACCTCGAGGCCGACGACGTCGTGGCCGACGCCACCGACGACGACACCGTCCACCGGCGGGAGGTCGACCTGGCGCTCCTCGACGCCATCGCCATCGACGCCCCGGGTCCCCTGGCCGACCGCATCCGCTCCGACCTCGTCACCTTGGCGTCCACGGCCACGGGGGCCCGGCTGCTGGAGTCGTTGCAGGGCCACGAGACCACGGTGGCGGGGCCGGGCGCGCTGCCGGACCCGGGCGACTCCTACGACCAGTGGCGCGACGTCGTGCAGTACGACCCGGCCGACGACGAGGCCGGCTTCGGACCGGCGGGCGCCCACCGGCCGGCCGACAGCCTCTCCTACTCGCCGCTCGTGTCGCTGGCCCACGAGCTCATCCATGCCTCGCACGACGTCAACGGCACCCGGGCCGACGGCACCTACCACGGTCCCGACCGGAACCAGCTCGACATGGACCGCGACGGCGTGGTGGAGCGGCCCGGCCGCCACGGCGACGTCGCCGTGCCCAACGAGGAGCGCGCGACCGTCGGCCTGCCCATCGACCACGACGAGGACCCCTCGACCCCCGACGTGGCCGCGAGCGCGGCCATCAACGGCATCGTCGACGCCACCGAGAACGACCTGCGCGACGAGCTGGGGTTGGAGATCCGTGGCCGCTACTGATCGCCTCCCGCGCCGGAGCCGGCGCCTCCTCCTTCCCCCCATCCTGGCGGTCGTGGCCGCCGGCTTGGTCGTGCTGGTCGGCCTCGATCGGTCCGGATCGCCGAGCTCGGGCGACCTCCCGCCGACCAGCCGCGACGACGTGGTGCTCTCGGTCGAGGCCGACCGGGCCCACGGGGGTGTCGAGCTCTCGTTCACCGTCGCGGTCGCCGACGACTCGGACGCCACCCTCCGCCTCATCGACTGGTCCCCTGGCGGCGGTGCGGACCTCCTGGCCGCGGCGCACGGCGATCGTCCGGACACCGGGCCGGTCGTGCTCCACCTGGGTCTCGGGTCGATCGTCGGGGGCGGGCACGTCGACTACATGGAGCCGCCGGTGCCCGAGGAGCGACGGGTCGAACCGGGCGAGGCGATCGAGGGTCGGGCCACGTTCGACCCGGTGACCGCCCTGGCCCTCCCGGAGCACCGTCCGATCCGTGCCGCCGATCTCGAGCGGGCCGACGGCATCCGGGTCTGCCTGTGGGACGCGACTGCGGACCCCGACGGCGGCGGCGACCCCGTCGCCTGTGCCGACGACGATCTCTAGGCCAGGGCCTGGTCGAGATCGTCGATCAGGTCGTCGATGGCCTCGATCCCGACGCTGAGACGGACGAGATCGGCCGGCACCTCCAGGGCGGTGCCGCTCACCGAGGCGTGGGTCATCCGGGCCGGGTGCTCGATCAGGCTCTCGACCCCGCCCAGCGACTCGGCCAGGGTGAACACCCGCGTCCGCTCGCACACCAGCAGCGCCGCCTCCTCGCCCCCGGTCAGGCGCAGGCTCACCATCCCGCCGGGCCGGAGCATCTGCTTCACCGCCACCTCGTGGCCGGGGTGGTCGACCAGGCCGGGGTAGAGCACGGCGGCCACGTCGGCGCGCTCCGAGAGCCAGCCGGCGATGGCGGCGGCGTTGTCGCAGTGGCGATCCATCCGCACGGCCAGGGTCTTGGCCCCCCGCAGCACCAGCCACGAGTCGAACGGGCCGGGCACCGAGCCCAGGGCGTTCTGGTGGTAGCGGAGCCGCTCGCCCAGCTCGGCGTCGGCGACGACGAGGGCGCCGCCCACCACGTCGGAGTGGCCACCGAGGTACTTGGTCGTCGAGTGGACCACCACGTCGGCACCGATGCGGAGGGGCTGCTGCAGGTACGGCGAGGCGAAGGTGTTGTCCACGACGAGCAGGGCGCCGGCGTCGTGGGCCACGGCGGCGAGACCGGCGATGTCGGCCACACCGAGCAAGGGGTTGGTCGGCGTCTCGCACCAGACGACGCGGGTCGTGGGGGTGCACGCGGCGGCCACCGCGTCGAGGTCCGAGAGGTCGACCGACGCGTGGTCGACGCCCCACCGCTCGAGCACCTGGGCGAAGAGCCGGTACGTCCCCCCGTAGGCGTCGTGGGGCACGACGACGTGGTCGCCGGGCCGGCACACGGTGCGCAGCAGGGTGTCCTCGGCGGCCAGGCCGGAGGCGAAGGCGAGGCCGACCGCGCCCTGCTCGAGCGAGGCCAGGCACGCCTCCAGCGCGGTCCGGGTCGGGTTGGCCGACCGGGAGTACTCGTAGCCGCCCCGCAGCCCGCCGACACCGTCCTGGGCGTAGGTCGACGTCTGGTAGATCGGCACCGCCACCGAGCCGGTCGCGGCGTCGGGCTCCTGCCCGGCGTGGATGGCTCGCGTCTCGAAGGACCAGTCCCGGCTCATCGAGTTTCCGCCAGGAAGCCGAGCACGTCCTGGCGGGAGAGGATCCCGCGGGGCGTGCCGTCGGTGACGACCAGGACGGCGTCGGCCTTCTGCAGCTCCTCGAGCAGGGCGCTGAGCGGCTCGCCCGACCCGATCAGCGGCAGCACCGGCGACATGTGGGCCTCGATGGCGTCGTCGACCGTGGCCGCCCCGCTGACCAGCAGGTCGAGCAGGTCGCGCTCGTCGATGGTGCCGGCCACCTCGGCGGCCATCACCGGTGGCTCGGCCCGCACCACCGGCATCTGCGAGACGCTGAACTCCCGCAGGTAGGCGATGGCGGAGCCCACCGTCTCGTGCGGGTGGACGTGGACCAGCTCGGGTCGGTCGCCGGCCTTGCTGCGGAAGATCTCGCCCACGGTGGGCTCGCCGGCGCTGGTGTCGAGGAAGCCGTAGTCGGCCATCCAGCCGTCGTCGAAGATCTTCGACAGGTAGCCGCGGCCGCCGTCCGGCAGCAGGACGACGACGACGGCGTCGGGCTCGGCGGCCGCCGCCACCTGCGCCGCCGCCACGACGGCCATGCCGCACGATCCCCCGACGAGGAGTCCCTCCTCGCGAGCCAGGCGCCGGGTCATGGTGAAGCTGTCCCGGTCGCTCACGGCGATCACCCGATCGGGGATGGTCGGGTCGTAGGCGGTCGGCCAGAAGTCCTCGCCCACCCCCTCGACGAGGTAGGGGCGGCCCGAGCCGCCGGAGTACACCGACCCCTCGGGATCGGCGCCGACGATCTGGACCCGGCCGTCGCTCACGTCCTTGAGGTAGCGGCCGGTGCCGGTGATGGTGCCGCCCGTCCCGATGCCGGCCACGAAGTGGGTGACCCGGCCCTCGGTGTCCTCCCAGATCTCGGGGCCGGTGGTGGCCACGTGCGACGCCGGGTTGTTGGGGTTCGAGTACTGATCGGGCTTCCAGGCCAGCGGCAGCTCCCGCACCAGCCGATCGGACACCGAGTAGTAGGAGTCGGGGTGCTCGGGGTCGACCGCCGTGGGGCACACCACGACCTCGGCCCCGTAGGCCCGGAGCACGTCGATCTTGTCGCCCGAGACCTTGTCGGGGCAGACGAAGGTGCACCGGTAGCCCCGCTGCTGGGCGACGATGGCCAGCCCGACACCGGTGTTGCCGCTGGTCGGCTCGACGATGGTGCCGCCGGGCTGCAGCGAGCCGTCGGCCTCGGCGGCGTCGATCATCCGGACCGCGATGCGGTCCTTCACCGATCCTCCGGGGTTGACGTACTCCACCTTGGCCAGGACGGTCGGGCCGGGGTCGGGCACCACCTTCCTCAGCCGCACCAGTGGTGTCCCCCCGATCAGGTCGATCACGGACTCCGCATAGCGCATGCCCTCAGCGTGGCAGACTCCCCGCGTGAACGCCGGGGGTACGGAGGGTGAACGATCTCTGATCGGACGCCGCCAGCTGATCGTCGGAGCGGCGGCCCTGACCGCCCTCGCCGCGTGCGGCGACGACGGAGACGGGGGCCGCCGATCGGGCTCCTCGACGTCGACCACCGCGGCGACGTCGCTCGGGCCGACCACGACGCGGCACGCGGCCCGGCTGGCCGGCGACCCCTTCGGCCTGGGCGTGGCCTCGGGCGACCCGCGGGCCGACAGCGTCATCCTCTGGACCCGTCTGGCGCCGACGCCGCGGTCCGAGGGTGATCGCAGCGGCATGCCCGCCGATCCCGTCGACATCGTCTGGGAGGTGGCGACCGACGACCGCTTCCGCGCCGTGGTGGCGCAGGGCGTGGCCACGGCCGAGCCCGACGCCGGCCACTCGGTCCACGTCGACGCCGGCGGTCTCGACCCCGCGTCCGACTACCACTACCGGTTCACGGTGGGGGAGTGGACCAGCGAGGTCGGGCGGACCCGCACCCTGGCGGCGCCGGGCGAGGTGCCGGCCCGCTTCGCCCTGGCCGTGGCCAACTGCCAGTGGATCGACAGCGGCCGCTACGCCGCCTACCGCGGCATGCTCGACGAGGATCTCGACCTCGTGCTCCACCTCGGCGACTACGTCTACGAGTACCCGGGGGCGCGGGCCCTGCCGAACCGGATCCCGGAGACGGTCGACGACTGGCGCCTCCGCTACGCGTCCTACCGGAGCGACGACGACCTGCGTGCCGCCCACGCCCGGTTCCCGTTCGTGTGCACGTGGGACGACCACGAGGTCCGCAACAACCACATGGGCGACACCGCGCCGCTCGGGCTCACCGAGGACCAGGTCCGCGAGGCCAAGACGGTGGCCTACCGCGGCTGGTGGGAGAACATCCCCACCCGGATGCCACCGCCCGACGGGTCGGACCTGCCGATCTTCCAGCACCTCGACATCGGCGACCTGGCCCGCCTCTACGTGCTCGACGAGCGCCAGGACTCCGACGTGCCGCCCTGTCGCGACGAGGTGAGCGACGACTACGGCGACTGCGACGCCCGCACCGGGTCGGATCGCACGAGGCTCGGCTCGGAGCAGGAGGAGTGGTTCGCCTCGGCGACGTCGTCGAGCACGGCGGCCTGGAACCTCGTCGGGAACCCGGTGGTGCTGGCCGGGGTCGACGCCGGTGCCGCCGACGGCGAGAGCGCCTTCTACCTGGACACGTGGGATGGCTTCCCCGACGCCCGGCAGCGAGTGATCGAGGCCCTCGCCGGCGTGGACAACCCCGTCGTCCTCACCGGCGACTACCACGCCGGGATGGTGCTCGACGTCCACCGCACGCCGTTCGACGTGGAGTCGGACGTCGTCTGCACCGAGCTGATGGCGCCACCCATCTCGTCGGTGCTGTTCCCGAACGACGTGAGCGCCCGCACCCCGCAGCTGCGCCAGCAGCTGAACGAGCACGGCTACCTGGCCGTCGAGCTCACCCCCGACCGGATGACGGCCCGCTTCCAGGTCGTCGCCGACGTCCAGGACCCCGCCAGCGCCGTCAGCACCGCGGCGACCTGGACGATCGACCCCGGCTCGCCCCGCGCCACCGAGGCCTAGGCCCGCTCGAGCCACCACCACTGGGCGAGTGGACGGAGCCCCAGCCGGCGGGCGACCCCCTGGCTGGCGTGGTTCTCGGCCGTCGTGCCGTAGAGGACGGTGCGCTCGCCGGCCAGCCGGATCCACGCCGCCGTCACCGCCGTGGCCAGGCCCTGACGTCGATGGTCGGGGTAGGTCCACAGCCCGGCGTGGACGGCGTCGGGGCGGGCGCGGGCCGACTCGCACACGGCGGCCACCTCGCCGTCGACCACCACGGCGACCCACGGCGGGGTGAGGATCCGGTCGGCGGGCGGCAGGAGCGGGGCCAGGTCGGCCAGGTCGGTGTCGGCGCTCGTCCGGAGGTCGAGCCCGGCGGGGATCGGGGGCGTGTCCCGGGCCAGGTACGTCGGCCCGTGGTGGACCGTGCCGTCGAGCAGGGCCTGGAGCCGGTCGGCGACCGAGGGCGCCCATCCGATCGGTCCGGCGTCGTCGACCGGTGGCTCGGCGGCGAGCGCCTCGTCGACGCTCGCCGCCACGTCGTCGGCGACGGACGCGGCAACGGCCCACGCGACGGCGCCACCACCGGTGCCGACGGCCAGGAGGGGAGCCGGCCGCGGGGCGTCGTCGGTGCGGGCCCGGAGCAGGCGGCCACGGTCGTCGGCCACCCAGCGGAGGTCCCGCTCGAGGTGGAGCAGGCTCACGCCCGGCTCACGTCGGGGAAGATCGTGCGCTCGGTGACGGCCGCCAGCTCGAGGACGTGGGGCACGGCCTCGGTGATCCGCAGCGCCTCGAGCCGGGGCTCACCGCCCTGCCCGAGTGGCGGGGCGAAGGCGTAGAGCGTGTCCGGCCCGACCGGTCCGAGCCGGTCTCGGGCCCGGAGGAGGAGAGGCTTGTCGTCGACGTCGAACACGTCGACGTCGTCGGGGCCCACCTCGCCCAGCGGCGCGATCGGGCCGCGGGCCGGGAAGATCCAGCCCCGGGCGGGGTGGATCGTGAGGCTCACCCCGGTCGACGGGCTCCACACCCGCATCGTGCCGAAGGCGTTGCGGGCGACGGGCTCCCAGTCGTCGGGGCCCAGGTCGAGGTCGGTCGTCCACGCCTCGACGGCGGGCGGCCAGATGTGGGGATCGGTCGGCCACAGCACCCTCCGATCATGCCCGTTCGGGTATCTGACGGGTCGTCAGATACTCTCGGCGGCGGCATGGACCTGCACTTCAGCGTCGAGGACGAGGCCTTCCGGGCCGAGGCCCGGGAGTGGCTGACGACCGCGCTGGCCGGCGAGTTCGCCGTGGTCCGGGGTCGAGGCGGGCCCGGCGACGAGCACTCCCTGTTCGACGAGCGGCTGGCCTGGGAGCAGCACCTCGGCGCCCACGGCTGGGTCGGCGTGGGCTGGCCGGCGGCCGACGGCGGGCGGGATCTCACCCTCCACCAGCAGGTGATCTGGTACGAGGAGTACGCCCGGGCCCAGGGGCCGGGGCGGCTGGGCCACATCGGCGAGGGCCTGGTCGGGCCGACGGTGATCCACTTCGGCACCGAGTCGCAGCGGGAGCGCTTCCTCCCCGGGATCCGGGCCGGCACCGAGCTGTGGTGCCAGGGCTACTCCGAGCCCAACGCCGGCAGCGACCTGGCCAACGTCTCGACCCGCGCCGAGCGCGACGGCGACGGGTGGGTGCTCCACGGCCAGAAGGTGTGGACGTCGCTGGCGCAGTGGGCGCAGTGGTGCTTCGTCCTCGCCCGCACCGACCGCGACGCACCGAAGAAGCACGCCGGCATCAGCTTCTTCATGGTCCCGATGGACCAGCCCGGCATCGAGATCCGGCCCATCCGCCAGGTCACCGGGACGGCCGAGTTCAACGAGGTCTTCTTCGACGGCGCCACGTGCTCGGATGCCGACCTGATCGGGGGCGAGAACAAGGGCTGGGGCGTGGCCATGGGCCTGCTCGCCTTCGAGCGGGGGGCGTCGACGCTCGGCCAGCAGCTGGCGTTCCGCAACGAGCTCGACGCCGTGATCGAGGGCCTGCGCAAGACCGGTCGCATCGACGATCCCGTCGTCCGCCAGCGGGTCGTCCGGCTCCACGCCGGGCTCGAGATCATGCGGTGGAACACCCTCCGGGTGCTGTCGACCTCGGCCGAGACGCCACGCGAGGCGCTCATCACCAAGCTCTACTGGGCGTCGTGGCACCGGGCTCTGGGCGAGCTGGCCGTCGACGCCCTGGGACCCCACGGCATGGTCGACGAGAACCTCCTGTTCCTCTTCACCCGCTCGGACACGATCTACGGCGGGTCCAACCAGATCCAGCGCAACATCATCAGCGAGCGCGGCCTCGGCCTGCCGCGCTGAGGAGACCCCTGTGACCGACCTGACCTCCGTCCCGCCCTATCTCGCCGGCCACGGGCTGCTCGCCGACAAGGGGGTGGTCGTCACCGCCGCGGCCGGTACCGGCATCGGGTCGGCCGTCGCCCGCCGGGCGATCGAGGAGGGGGCCCGGGTCCTGATCTCCGACCTCCACGAGCGACGGTTGGGCGAGACGGCCGACCGGTTGGCCGACGAGACGGGTATCCGTCCGGCGACGGCCCTGTGCAACGTGACCGTGCAGTCCGAGGTGGACGGTCTCTTCTCGGCGGCCGCGGCTGCGCTCGGGGGCGTCGACGTGATGGTCAACAACGCCGGCCTGGGCGGGACGGCCAACCTGGTCGACATGACCGACGAGCAGTGGTCGGTCGTCCTCGACGTCACCCTCACCGGCACCTTCCGGGCCACCCGGGCGGCCCTCCAGCACATGCGGGACCGGGGCACCGGCGGGGTCATCGTCAACAACGCCTCGGTGCTCGGCTGGCGGGCCCAGGAGGGCCAGGCCCACTACGCGGCGGCCAAGGCCGGCGTGATGGCCCTCACCCGCTGCGCCGCGGTCGAGGCCGCCGAGCTCGGGGTGCGGGTCAACGCGGTGGCGCCGAGCCTGGCCATGCACCCGTTCCTGGCCAAGGTCACCTCCGACGACCTGCTGGCCGAGCTCACCCAGCGGGAGGCCATGGGCCGGGCGGCCGAGCCGTGGGAGGTGGCCAACGTCATCGTCTTCCTGGCCAGCGGGTACTCGTCCTACATGACCGGCGAGGTCGTGGCCGTGTCGAGCCAGCACCCGTGACGGTCGTCCTCCACGGCCTCGACGCGGTGCGTTCGTCGGTCGGCACGGAGCTGGGGCCGACCGAGTGGGTGGAGATCACCCAGGACCGCCTCGACGCGTGGGAGGCCGCCTGTCCCGGCTCCCCGACGGGCTGGCTCCTGCTGTCGCTGACCAACCTCTTCATGCCCGAGATGGTCACGGTCACCGGCGTCTCCGCCGGTCTCAACGTCGGCACCGGCGCCATCCGCTTCGCCTCGGAGCCCGTCGAGGCGGGCACCCGGGTCCGCGCCACCGGCTCGATCGAGTCCGCCGACGAGGTCAAGCCGGGCGCCGTCCAGACCGTCATCCACATCCAGGTCGAGTCCGACTCCGTCCCTCACCCTCTCCTGGAGGTCGAGTCCCTCAGCCGCTGGTTGGAGTGACGGCGCGGCGCTCGATCGAAGTGCTGTCGAGCAGCACGAGAGGTTCCGCGTCGCTGTCCGCTGTGCAACGCTCAGGCGGAGCGAAGAGGACGTAGAAGCCCACGCGGAACGCCCTCGCACAACTCGGCACCGTATGCCCCTTCGAGGGGACCGTTCGGCCAGGATGCCCGAGCCACGCGAGCTTTGTGCGGAAGGTGCCCTCGGAGGGCATCTTCCGCACAAAGGTCGTCGGGGCTCCTACTGCTTGGTGAGGTTGGGGCCCTGGGCGGCGGCCCAGTCGATGGCGACGGCCTGGGGGCCCTCGTGGCCGATCTTGATCGGGACCTTGGCGCCCGGGAACACGAGCGGCAGGGCCTCGGCCGGGAACGGGTTGCCGATCTGCACCTGGTAGGGCTGGGCGCCGTTCGGGATCACGGTGAGGGTGAAGATGTGCACGTCGTGGCCCTCGTGGTTGCGCACGCCGAGCGGGGCGTTGGCCACGACCACGGCCTCGGCCGGGGTACCGCTGGCGAGGATGGCGGACGCGCCGCCGTCGGGGGCCGGGCCCAGCGTCACCACCGGCGGCTCCTCGCCGAACACGATGGCGATCCGGCTCCCGTCCTGCGGGTCGACCCGGATCGAGACGGCGACGCCGCCGCCCAGCTGGGGCAGCACCACCTCGTGCACCCGCTGGCGGCACTGGGCGATGTAGGGCTGGGCCCCGTCGAGGAAGACCTGGACGGTGAGGTCGCAGACCCGGTACTGGTCGGGCCCGAAGGCCACGCCGGCGCCGTTGACGTCGACCCCGACGATCAGCCCCCTCGCGGGGATGCCCCGGTTGACGAGGTCGCTGTCGACCCCACCCGTGAACCCTCGCAGAGAGTCGAACAGTCCCATCGTCTTGCCCTTTCGTGTCAGCCGGCGTCGTTGCCGGCCTGCGTCGTTGGTATGACGCTCACTCTGGGGCCGGACGACGACATCCGCTTGAGCGGTCCCCGCGCAATCACGCCCGCGAGCGGGGCCGGGGGAGCACCAGGGGCGTGTCGGTCAGCGGGTCGGGGATGACCCGGCAGGGGAGGCCGAAGACCTCCTCGACCCGCTCGGCGGTCACCACCTCGCTCGGCGTCCCCTCGGCCACGACCCGGCCGTCGGCCATGGCGATCAGGTGGTGGGCGTAGCGGGCGGCCAGGTTGAGGTCGTGGAGGACGATGACGATCGTCCGGCCCTCGTCCTCGTTGAGATCGGCCAGCAGGTCGAGGACCTCCACCTGGTGGGCCAGGTCGAGGTAGGTGGTCGGCTCGTCGAGCAGCAACAGCGGGGTGCCCTGCGCCAAGGTCATGGCGATCCACACCCGCTGGCGCTGGCCGCCCGACAGCTCGTCGACGGCCCGGTCGGCCAGCTCGGTGGTGCCGGTGACGGCCAGGGCCCGGGCGACGGCCTCGGCATCGTCGGGCGACCACTGCCGGTACCAGCGCTGGTGCGGGAAGCGACCCCGGCCGACGAGGTCGGCCACGGTGATGCCGTCGGGGGCGGTGGGCGTCTGGGGCAGGAGGCCGAGACGGGTGGCGACCTCGCGGGTCGGGAGCGAGTGGATGTCGCGCCCGTCGAGCAGCACCGACCCGGCGACGGGCTTGAGCAGCCGGCCCAGGCCCCGCAGCAGGGTCGACTTGCCGCAGGCGTTGGCCCCGACGATCACGGTGATGCGGCCCGTCGGGATGGCGACGTCGATCTCGGGCACCACGATCCGGCTGCCGTACGACAGCGACACCCCGGCGGCGCGAAGCTCGCCGGCCGGCGAGGCGTCAGCCGAGTGGCGCCGATGAACCGTCTCGGTCATCCGCCTCTCCCGACGCGGTTCGACAGGGCCAGCAGGACGAGGAGGTAGGGCGCGCCGAGGATGGCGGTGACGATGCCCACGGGCAGCTCCGAGGGGGCGATGATGCGCTTGGCGACCAGGTCCGAGACCCCCAGGAGGAGGGCCCCGACGAGGGCGGCGGGGACGAGACCGACGGTGCGGCCCCCGGTGAGGCGGCGGGCGATCTGCGGGGCGGCGAGGGCCACGAAGACGATCGGGCCGCTGGCCGACACCGCCACCGCGGCGAGGGCCACGCCGACGAGGAGGAGCAGCCCCCGGACCCGCTCGACCCGGGTGCCGAGAGCCAGGGCGGCGTCGTCGCCCAGCTCGAGCATCCGCAGCTGGCGGGCCAGGAGGAGGGCGGCGGGGACGAGCCCGGCGAGGGCCACCCACAGGGGCTGGATGTCGCGCCAGCCGGCGCCGCTCACGTCGCCGGCCAGCCACACCGCGGCCCGGGCGGCGTCGTAGATGTCCGCCTTGGTGAGCAGCCACGACGTGACCGCGCTCATGAAGGCGCCCACGGCGATGCCGATCAGGATCAGCCGGTAGGTCGACACGCCGGCCTTCCACGCCAGCAGGTAGACGGCGAGCGCCGACAGGCTGGCGCCGAGGAGCGAGCCTATGGCGACCTGGGTGGGCGTGCCGGCGAACAGGACGATCACCCCCACTGCGCTGGCGGCCGCCCCGCTGTTGACCCCGATCAGATCGGGGCTGGCGAGCGGGTTGCCGGTGATGCGCTGGAAGATGCCCCCCGACAGGCCGAAGGCGGCGCCGACCGAGGCGGCCAGGGCGGCCCGGGGCAGGCGGAGCTCGTGGATCACCAGCCGCTCGGGCTCGACGCCGTAGCCGGCCATGGTCCGGAGGACCTCGGTGAAGGCGATGGGGTAATCGCCCACCGACACCGACCAGCACAGGACGAGGAAGGCCAGGGCCGCCACCACCAGCGAGACGACGACCGCCCGCAGGTCGATCCGGGCCGACGCCGGACCCAGCCGGATCACGGTGGCGCCCCTGGGGCGCACCGCCAGGGGGATGCGGGCCGCGGTCACAGGTCCGCCAGGTTCCGGCGGCGGATGATGGCGATGAAGACCGGCGTGCCGACGACGGCGGTCATGATCCCGACCTGGACCTCGCCGGGGCGGGCGATCAGCCGGCCGACGGTGTCGGCGCCCAGGAGCAGCGACGGGGCGAGGACCAGCGACCAGATCAGGATCCAGCGGTAGTCGGGGCCGGAGATGGCCCGGGCCAGGTGGGGGATCACCAGCCCGACGAAGACGATCGGCCCGGCCCCGGCGACGGCCGCGCCGCACAGGACGATGATGGCCAGGGCGGCGGCGATCCGGGCCCAGACCAGGCTCAGCCCCAGGCCCCGGGCCACGTCGTCGCCGAGGGCCAGGCCGTTGAGCGAGCGCCCCCGGGTCAGGCCGAACACGGCCCCGACGACGATGAACGGGGCGACGGCGCGGACCACGTCGTCCTCGCGCCCGGCCAGCGAGCCCACGGCCCAGAAGCGGTACTCGTTCAAGGTGGCCTGGTTCGAGAGCAGCACCGCCGAGGTCAGGGCCACCAGGAGGGCGCTCATGGCCGCTCCGGCCAGCGCCAGCTTCACCGGTGAGGCGCCCCCGCGGCCCAGCGAGCCGAGGGCGTAGACGACGGCCCCGGACACGGCCGCGCCGGCGAAGCCGAACCACACGTAGCCGAGCGGGTCGGCGATGGCGACCGAGTTGATGCCGATGACGACGGCCAGCGACGCTCCGGCCTGGACGCCGAGGATGCCGGGGTCGGCGAGCGGGTTGCGCGTCAGCCCCTGGATCAGGGTCCCCGTCAGGCCCAGCGCCCCGCCGACCAGCAGGCCGAGGATGGTGCGGGGCACCCGCAGGCTGCGGACGACGGACCAGTCGCGGGCGGCGTCGGGATCGGTGGGGCGGGCGCTGGTGAGGGCGTCCCACACCCGGCCGAACGACACCGGCCGGGCCCCGAGCGCCAGCGAGCAGCCGACGACCAGCACCAGCACCGCCAGGGCCACGATCAGCCCCAGCGACCGCGACCACCCGCCCTGCAGCAACCCCGGCGTCCTCGTCACACGACGTCGGGGTCGGCGGCCTCGACGACCGCGG
>DASVEC010000496.1:0-16541 GCA_036380755.1 Iamia sp.
ACGCACGTCGATCGACTGCCGCGGTGCAGGATGAGAGCCCGGATCAGCAGCGAGAGCAGGACGACGTCGAGGATCGGGTAGGCCGCCCAGACGGCGCGGGCCAGCCAGCCGATCGAGTCGTCCCCGACCATCTCGGCCAACGTCAGCTCCCAGAGGATGAGCAGGGCGACGACGGCGCCGACGAGGCAGTCGAGGATGGCATCGACGTCGACACCCGATGGTGAGGGCGAGAGACGGATGATCCCCGCGGCCAGGGCGGCGTAGGACGCCAACCACAGCACGTCGGCCCCGGACACGTCCGGCTGGCTCCCCATCGTCCAGCGCATGGCGATGGAGGACAGGTCGGCGGCGAACGACAGCGTGACGCCCGCCGCGATCCAGACCCACGGTCGTCGTCCGGCGCCGTCCCGGCCGGCGACGCCCAGCCACGCCAGCACGCTGGCCAGCCCGAGGGCGACGAGGTACGAGATCTCGCCCGTCAGGCCGTCGGGACGGGCGACGTGGGCGAGCGCCGCGACGCCCGCGACCCCCGCGACCAGCGGCATGGCCACCGCGCTCGCTCGATCGGTCCTCTCGACGTCCACCGCTCCCCATCGGCCGGGGTCACCCTCGTTCAAGCGATCGTGACGGCGACTGTCCGAGTCAGACCGAGGTCAGCGGGTGTCGATGGCGCCGAGCACGGGCTTGATGTCGAGCACGGGGGTGCCGTCGAGCGCCTCCAGGCCCCCGACCCGCACGCGAGCGCCCTCGACCGCGAGCACGGGGACCCGGTGCAACCCGATGGGGTTGGGCCGATCGGGCGACCGGGTCAGGAAGACGCTCTCGACCGCCCGATCGACATCGCCTCGAGGATGGACGAAGAGCACGTCCCGGTCGGCCCGGTCGAGCCAGGTGAGGAGGAGGACGTCGGACCCGATCGGGAGGTCGGCGACGGCCTCCCGCAGGTCGTCCCGGACCTCGATCCACGCCTCGGGCGCGCCCTCGTCGCCCTGCCGCGGCGCGGCGGCCGCGTCCACCAGCTCCGACACGACCCGGCCGATAGGCCGCAGCGTCAGCTCCTCGATCCCGTCCATCACGTCACCTTCCTCTCGGCATGGGGGAGACTCCCACGATGCGTGCGAAGTCGAGGATCGCCCGGAAGCTGGCGGCGGGTGCGGACGAGGTGTGGGCCGCGCTCGAGGGGTTCGGTGGCCTCGACACCTGGTTCCCGAGCATCGCCTCCTGCCGCGTCGAGGGGAGCGGGGTCGGGGCCCGGCGCTTCATGGAGCTCGAGGGGGTCGGGCCGATCACCGATGTGCTCGTCGAGCTCGATGGCCCCGGCCGTCGTCTGGTCTACGACCGCCCCGAGTCGCCCTTCCCGGTGAGCTCCTACCGGGGCACGGTCGAGGTCTTCGCGTCCTACGACGGTCTGGCGGTCGTCGCCTGGACCGTCGACTTCGAGGGTGACGAGGAGGTCGTCGAGCTGGTCGACCAGCTGCTCGTCGACGGCATCGGCGCCGGCATCGACGGCCTCGGCAACGACCTCGAGGGTCAGGCGGGGGCCGGGACCTGATCCTCGCCGCGGGTGGCGTCGACGTGGACCTGGCGCTCGACGGCGAGGATGTAGGCGGCCATGGCGAAGGCGAAGCTGGTGAACAGGCTCATCACGAAGAAGATCCAGGGCCGGGCGATGCCCCGGCGCCTCCCGTCGGGGATCGACCACAGGGGGAGGAGGACGACGTTGGCGATGATGTAGTCC
Organism: Iamia sp.; assembly: GCA_036380755.1. GTDB lineage: Bacteria > Actinomycetota > Acidimicrobiia > Acidimicrobiales > Iamiaceae > Iamia. Next base: position 1,739 of record DASVEC010000496.1, read on the forward strand.
TGGGCCGCGGACTTGGCCGCCCAGTTCTCGAACAGCGACTGGGTGAAGTGGACCCAGCTGGCGGTCTTGCCCCACTCCTGGACGTAGCGGATGTTGAAGTACCAGCCGAGGGCGACCGACGCGACGCCGGCGATCACCAGGAGGGCCTCGACGGGTGTGACGCCGCGGCCGGGCCAGCCGCGGAACAGGCGGGCGTTCCAGCGGACCATGAGCCCGGTCGTCAGCACGCCCAGCACCGCGTGCACGATCAGAGAGATCATCCGGTTGCTCCTCCCGCGATGGGCTCGACCACGGCGAGGGCGACGTCGGTGAGGCGCGACAGCTCGTCGAGGTCGTCGGCCGGGCCGGCCATCCACGTGTCGAGCGCGGTGAACACGGCGGCGGCGACGGCGCGGGCGGTGACGGCGGCGCGCACGCGGGCGTCGGGGTCCTCGGTCACGTCGGTGCCGGCCCGCTGGAGCATGTGCGCCGCGATCTCGCGGGCGAGCTCGGACTCCACCCGCCGGATGTGGGGCTCGATGCGGTCGCGGTCGAGCCCGTCGATGCGGATGCGGGCGATCTCGGCGACGAGCGCGGGGTCGTCGGGGAACGAGTCGACCGCGGCGCGCACCGAGTGGACCAGCGGCTCGCGGCGGGGACGCACGGAGAGGGCCCGCCGGAACCAGTCGAGACGGGCTTCGTAGTCGGCGAAGAGGAGCTCGTCCTTGGTCGCGAAGTAGCGGTAGAAGGTGCGAGTGGTGACGCCGACGTCGCCGGCGATGTCGGCGATGCTCGTGGCGTCGAAGCCGTCGCGGACGAAGCGGGCCAGCGCGGCCTCGCGCAGCGCCTCCCGCGTCTGCTCCCGCCCGCTCACGCGGCCTCGAGCACGGCGTGGCCGGCGTTGTAGCCGGGGATGAACGTCACCCCCGGCCCGCCGTGGCAGCCCGCACCGCAGAGGTACAGGCCGTCGAAGGGGAGGTCGAGGTCGCGCCAGCCGCGGGGCCCGGGCCGGAAGCTGCCCATCAGGTCGGGGTGCAGGAGGGCGTGGGTGAAGTCGCCGCCGGTGCACCCGAACATGCGCTCGTAGCTGGAGGCGGGGTAGGCGATCTGGCGCTCGATGCTGGCCGGGAAGTTGGGGGCGTAGGCCGCGATGCGGGCGACGACGCGCTCGGCCATCTCGTCGCGCTGGCGCACCCGCTCGGCGTGGCTGGTCCCCACGGGAGCGCAGAAGGCGAAGGCGCTGGCCGCGTGCCGGCCCTCGGGCGCCAGCGCCGGATCGATGATCGACGGGATGCCCAGCGACACCGGCGGGGCTTCGGGGACCAGGCCCCTCCGGCACTGCTCGAACGACTGCTGCATGGCCTCGGGCGTGCCGAAGTAGGTGGTGGTCGAGCGCAGCTGGCCGTCGTTGAGCACCGCGTTGGGTCCGGTGAAGTCGGGCAGCTCGCTCAGGGCGAAGTGGATCTGGAAGTAGGCGGCCCGGTGATCGATCGCCTCGACCCGCCGGGCGAGCGCGGGAGGCAGGGCGTCCGGGTCGACCAGCGAGGTGAAGGTGTGGGTGGCGTCGAGGTTGGACACGACGACCGGGGCGGTGATCGTGGTGCCGTCGTCGAGCTCGACACCACCGACGGCACCGTCGCGGACGACGATCCTCGCCACCTTGGTGTGGAGGCGGAGCTCGCCGCCATGGGCGAGGAAGAGGTCGCGGACGTGATCGGACATGGCGCCGATCCCGCCGCGGACCTTCGACATGGCGGCGTCGTCGCCGGGCGTGGCGAGGGCGAACGCCAGGCACGTGGCGCTGCCGGCGTCGTAGGGACCGCGGAACGTGGAGTTGATGGCGAGGAAGGCGAGGAGCCCCCGCATCTGGGCGTGGGCCACCGGGTCGGGCAGGTACCGGTCGACCACGTCCATCACGCTGCCGAAGAGGGCGATCCTGATCGCCTCGCGCTCGGACTCGTTCGTCGCCACCGCGAACATCTCGTCGACCGTCCGCGGCGGGCGCCGGACCTCGAAGCGCCCGAGGGCGCGGGCCGGCGCATCGGCCCAGGCCATGATCTCCCCGAGGCCGAGCATCGCCTCCATCCCGAGGGTCTCGCCGAGATGGGCGACGAGGGCGTCGGGGTCGGTGTGGAACACCATCGGCGGCCGGCCGTCGTCGCTGATCGACGCCGACCGCACGTCCGGCTCGAAGATCGGGCAGGCGTCGAAGCCGAGGTCGGCGTAGATCTCGTTGGGCACCGGGAACTGCACCGACCCGGCGAGCTCGAAGCGGTAGCCCCGGATCAGGTCGGTCGTCGACGCCATCCCCCCGGTGAAGTGGTTCTTCTCCAGGCACAGGACCCGCAGGCCACCGCGGGCCATCACCGCGGCGGCGGTGAGGCCGTTGTGCCCGGCCCCGATGACGATGGCGTCGTGGTCGGTCACGCCCGCAGCATGTCAACTGTGACATTGCCACGTCAAGGATGACATTCGTCCGCACAGAGCTCGTGGGGAGCCCCCCTAGTGTCGCCGTGATGGAGGATGTGGCCCCGCGGCCTCGACGGGAGGTCGTGCTCCTGGGTCTGACGGTGGCGCTGGTCGGGCTGGTCTTCCTCGTCGCCGTCTCGCCGTGGGCCGGCCGGGACCCCGGGTACTCCCTCGACGGATTCAACGCCTCGGTGTGGGGTCTCGGGGCCCGCGCCGCGGCCGACGATCCGATCGGCTCGCGCCTCGGCGGCGTCCAGCCGGACGGTGACCGCTACGCCAACCACCCGCCGCTGACCGTGTGGACCGCAGCGGTGGGCGACGCCGTCTCGGGGGGCCGGTCCTGGGCGGTCCGGGGCCCCGCGGTCCTGGCCAGCCTGGCGGCGCTGGTCGCCCTGGCGGTCCTCCTGGCCGACGCGCGGATGCGGTGGGAGGCGGTCGCCGCCGGGGTCGTGGTCATGGGCACGACCGGGATGTTCCTGACGTACGGGGCGATGCTCGACACGCCCGTGGTCTCGCTCCCGTTCGGGCTGCTGGCCCTCGTCGTCGCCCAGCGGGCCTGGCAGGGCCGGCCGCCATCGATCCCTCTCGTGGTCGCCGCCGGTGCGCTCGCGGCCCTGTCCGGCTGGCAGGCGGCGGTCGCCGCCTCGCTGGCCGCGGCGGTGTGCGCCTTCGGCCCGGGCGCCCGCGCCCCGGCCCGCCGCCCCGCCGTCGCCCTGGCCACCGGGGTGGGCCTCGGCGGGGCCGTCACCGTGGGCTGGATCCTGGCCGTCCAGCGCAGCCTCCGCCCGCTCCTCGACCAGGCCGGCAACCGGACCTCCCGCACCGAGACCGACGTCAGCTGGTACCGCGCCATCGGCACCCACCTGGCGGACCTCTACGGGCCGACCCCGCTCCTCGTCGTGCTCGTCCTCGCCGTCGTCGCCGGCCTGGCCCTGCCGCGCCGCGACCCAGGCCGCGACGGGCCGCGCCTCGTGCTGGCCATCGTGGCCGTCACGGTGGTGGGGTACTCCCTCGCCTTCCGCAACGGCGCCGCCGTGCACGACTACTGGACGTACTGGGCCACGGCGCTGTTCGGGGTCGGTGCGGCGGCCGCCGCCCAGGGGGTGCTCGACCGCGGGCGGGGCACCCTCGCCCGGGTCGGGGCTCTGGCGCTGGTCGCCGGGCTGGTGGGATCGGTGGCGGTGGCCGGGCTCGTCCGCCAGCCCGACGCCGAGACGCACATCCGGGACGGTCTCCTCGTTGCCGAGCTGCTCGATCGCGTCCCCGATGCGGAGGAGCCGACGGCCGTCGCCCTGGCGGTGTACGGCTCGCCCGGTGAGCTGCCGTGGGCCGAGATCGCCGTGCACGGCCGGGCCGTGGCGGTCGACGATCCCGCCGACCTGGGCGCGCTGCCCCCGGACCTCCCCGTCCTCGTGATCCTCCGAGGTCCCCCCTCGCCGCAGCTTCGCGAGGTGGCCCGCATCGCCGACGATCGCTTCGCCCTGCTGCCGGCCGAGGCCCTCAGGCAGCACCTCGACGGCTGAGGTCGGGCCAGAGGATCTGGTCGACGGCCTCCCGGACCGCAGGGGCCGCCGTGATCTGCAGCGGGCGCCGCGGCGAGCGCCGTCCCCACATGACCAGGAGCCGGTGGGCGGCGTCGGTCTCGACGACGGCGTCGGCGTCCGGGGCCTCGTCCGGGGCGAGGGCGAAACGGCCGCCAGCGAGGGTGATGTCGGGCCGGCCGGCTGCCCGCAGCACGATGCGCAGGTGCGGTTCCGGGGCGATGCGGCGGACGGCGGACTCGTCCAGCACCGTCATGGCGCTGAGGACCTGAGCGGCGTGGGCCGTGAGCTCGGGCTGGGCGAGCAGCCGGTCCGAGGTGTCGTCGTCACCGCAGACGTCCCACCGGTGGATGGCGGCCTCGCTGCGGGCGTGCATGCGGAGCTGGGCCGAGGTCATGGGGATGCCGGTGAAGTCCACCGCCTCGGTCGGGCCCCTGGCGTCGAGGGCGGCGACGGCCTCGGTCAGGCGCGTCCCGTGGACCATCCAGGCCGTGCGGAGGTCCTCCCAGGGCAGGGCGCGGAAGGGCGCCTCCCGCTCCTCGAAGCCGCGGGTCGGGCGGGCCGGCCGCCCGAGCAGGCGGTCCTCGACGAGGTCGGCGATCTCCTCGGAACCGGCGGCGAGATGGGCGACCAGATCGTGGACGGTCCACCCGGCGCAGGCCGTCGGCGTGTCCGGTGCGGCGGCGTCGAGCGCGGCGATCAGGGCGTGGGCTTCGTGGTTCGACATGGGTCCTCCTGGACGGACGTCCCCCATGGGTCAACGTCCGAGGACCGCACGACGTGAGGTGTCAGGCGTTCCTGCAGGTGGAGTCGGCGGCACCGATCTCGCGGATCGGGATCGTGTAGTAGGTGCCGTCGGGGCAGGTGATCGCCGGGTTGAGGTCGCTGAAGAGCCCCTCGGGCGATTCGTAGCCGGGCACGGTCCAGAGGTGGACCATGTAGCCGGTGAAGTCGAGGAGGCTGCCGCCCTCGGCCTCGCACATCTCCTTGGTGACGCCGCTGAGGTCGGCGCCGAACGGCGTGTCGATCCCGTCGGGAGTGACGACGATGCACACGGCAGTGTGGTAGTGCCACGTGTCGAGGTCGCCGACGAAGCCCTCCGGCGGCTCGTCCTGCAGCGCCATGTACATGAACCCGGCGAGCCGGGCGTCGTCCTCGACGCCGTCGTAGATGAGCATCCCGGACTGCACGTCCTCGGTGTCCATGTCGCCGTCGCTGTTGTAGCTGGTGCCGGGGCCGCTGAAGTGCACGCCCAGGCCGGGGGAGAAGGGGCCCTGCTGCTTGTAGCCGGCGGCCTTGGCGTCGGCGACCGTCGGGTAGAGCTCGACGAGGGGAGCGGTCCAGGCGACCTGCTCGGCGAGGGCCCCGCTCTCCGCGGGGGTGAGGGTCGGCTCGGCCCCGGGGCCGTCGGGGTGCTCGTGGCTGCCCATCTGGCCGTTGACGAGCGCCGAGTAGCCGAGATCGTCGACCCCCTCGGCCGCGGGGCCGTGGCCGTGGCCACCGCCGCCGGCCTCCTCGGCCCCGTGGCCGTGCTCGCGCGCCGAGGGCGAGGCGATGGCGGCGATCGAGAGGGCGAGGGCGCCGACGGCGAGACCCCGCAACAGGATCGGGCCGGTCGGGTCGACGAAGCCGTCGCCGTCGGCCGACCGCCGGCCCGACGGCCGGGCGAACCGGATCACGGCGCCGAGCAGCGCGAAGGCCGCGAGCGCAGCGGTCGCCCCGTCGACGAAGGCGATCGGCTCGGCGACGCCCTCGTGGGCGCCGTACGGCAGACCGGCGGTCCGGCTCACCGCCCAGGCCCCGAGGGCGATGGCGCTGACCCCGGCGGCGAGGGCGCTCGTCCCGCGGCTCGGCCGGGCGACGACCAGCACCGCCACCACCAGCTGCACGGCGCCGGCGACGAGGAAGCCGACACCGTCGGAGGTCGATGCGGCGAGGTGGGCCGGGGCCATGGCCACGTGGACCAGCCCGGCCCCGGCGAGCAGCGCGCCGAGGGCCTGATCGTCGGCGGCGGCCCGGGTCGCGGCGGGTGCGGTCGTGGCGGTTGCCGGGGGTACGGCGAAGGTCGGAGCGGCCATGGGCCACAAGTGAAGTCCAACCGGCGGAGGCGTGCTCAGGAGCCGATCGGGGTGATGGTGAGGGGGAGGGAGGCGAAGGCGCGGATGAGGTTGTTGAGCTTGCGCCGGGGTGGGCCGGCGAGCTCGAGGGTGGCGACCCGCTCGACGAGGGCGGTCAGCACGGCGGCGCCCTCGAGCCGGGCCAGGCCCATCCCGACGCAGGCGTGCTCGCCGTGGCCGAAGGCGACGTGGGCCGCGCTCTCGCGCGTGATGTCGAAGCGCTCGGGGTCGTCCCACCGCCGCTCGTCCCGGTTGGCGGAGGCGAAGCTGACGAGGATCCGGGAGCCGGCCGGCAGCGGGGACCCGCCGAGCACCGTGTCGACCCGGGCGACGCGGGTGAAGCAGCTGATCGGGCTCTCCAGCCGCAGCGCCTCGTTGAAGGCGGCCTTGACGCGGTGCGGCTCGGACCGCAGCCGCTGCCACTGCTCGGGGTGGGTGGCGAACAGCCACAGGGCGTTGCCGATGGCGCTGATCGTCGTGTCCAGCGACGGGGCCAGGTAGTCGATGATCAGCATCGGGCAGCGGCCCGGCTCGATCTCGCCCCGCTCGGCCGCGGCCTGGATGCGGGCCGCGAAGCACCCGTCGGGCAGCTCGCCGGCGGCCAGCTCCTGGGCGTAGGCGGTCATGCCGAGGATGCCGTCGCCCGCGGTGACCGCCCGGTCGTTGAGCGGTCCCAGGCCGTCGAAGCTGGCCGCGCCCCAGTCGAGCAGGTGGTCGCGCCCCTCGGCCGGCCAGCCCAGCAGGTCGGGCACCCACGTGGTCGGGAGGACCTCGGCCAGGTCGGGCACGGCGTCGAACGACCCCTGCTGCACCAACCGGTCGACCAGGGCCTCGGCCAGGACCTGGGCGTCGGGCCGCAGGTCGGCCAGGGCGCGTGGCGTCAGCGGCCGGCCGATGATCTCGCGCTGGGTGGCGTGCTCGGCGCCGTCGCTCATCAGCGTGGTGCCCCGCCCCCCGTGGTTGATGAAGTCGTTGAGCCCGACGCCCTCGCCCGAGACGAAGGTGGCGTCGTCGTCCAGGACGGCGCGGGCCTCGGCGTAGCGGGTGACGGCGTGGACCTGGTGGGTCTCGAGCCACACGACCGGACCGGCGTCGCGCAGGGCGCGCAGGTGCGGGTACGGGTCCTCGAGGACGTCGTCGGCGAAGAGGTCGACGGCGGAGGAGATCACATGCCCCCTGGGTGACTCCGTCACCATGACACCGTCGTGAGGTCGGAGCCCACGACCAGCTCGCCGGTGAAGCCGCCCTGGCGGATCTCGTCGACGAAGGGCTGGTCGCCGTCGACCGGCGGCGGGGCGAGATGGGTGAGCACGAGGCGGCCCACGCCGGCCCGCTGGGCCAGGCCCCCGAGGTCGACGGCGTCGGCGTGGTAGCGGGCGAGGGACTCGTAGTGGGTGCCCACCACGGCCTCGGTGAAGGCCCGCAGCCACACCTCGTGGACCAGGACGTCGGCCCCCTCGGCCAGCGCCTCGACCTCGGCGCACACCGCGGTGTCGCCGCTGACCACCACCGACCCGGTCGGCCCGTCGATGCGGTAGGCGACGGCCGGGAGCACCGGTTCGTGGTGCACCGAGACGGCGGTGACGACGACGTCGCCCTTCCGCCACACCTCCGTCGGTGCGGCCGGGGCGGGGAAGGCGACGACGTCGACGCGGGGCGGACCGCCGTGGCCGATGTGGGCGATGCGCACGGCGATGTCGTCCTCCCAGATGTCGAGGAGCCGGGCCCCGAAGCGGGCCGCCGGGCCCTCCGGGGCGACGATCGTCGTGGTGTGGGCGCCGGCCACCCATCGGGTCAGCACCAGGTCGTCGAGCCCGGTGAGGTGGTCGCTGTGGTGGTGGGTGAGCAGGACGGCGTCGATCTCCGCCAGCGGCACCATCGCCCCGGTCAGCCGCATCACCGTGCCCCGGCCGGCGTCGACCTGGAGGCGGACGCCGTCCACCTCGACCAGGGTGCCGGCACCGGCGCGCTCGGGATCGGGGACGGGCAGCCCGGTCCCGGTCAGCACGACCCGGTTCACGCGCCACCCGCCACGCAGGTGCTGCGGATGGTGCCGATGCCCTCGATCCAGGACTCCAGGACCTGGCCGGGCTGCAGCGACCGCGGTGGCGTGCGGGCCATGCCCACGCCGGAGGGGGTGCCCGTGAAGATCACGTCGCCGGGCAGGAGGGGCAGCACGGCCGACAGCTCGGCGACCAGCTGCGGGACCGAGAAGACGAGGTCGTTCGTGCGGCCGTCCTGCACCACCTCGCCGTCGACCGAGCAGCCGAGCCCGAGGTCGTCGCGGTCGGGCACCTCGTCCGGCGTGACCAGCCAGGGCCCCATCGGCCCGTAGCCCCGCCGGGACTTGCCCAGCGAGAACTGCATGCCGGCGGCGAACTGGAGGGCCCGGTCGCTGATGTCCTGGCCGACGGTGAGACCGGCGACGTGGTCCCAGGCGTCGGCCTCGGCGACCCGGTCGGCCTCGACCCCGATCACGGCGACCAGCTCGACCTCCCAGTCGACCGACCCCCCGACGATCTCGACGTCGTCGAAGGGACCACCCAGCGACGCCGGGAACTTGGTGAACGTGGCCGGCACGTCGGGGATGGCCATGCCCGACTCCTCGGCGTGGCTCCGGTAGTTGAGGCCGATGGCGAAGACCTGGCGGGGCCGGGGGACGGGGCTCCCGAGGGCGGCCTCGTCGAGCGGGCCGGTGACGGCATCGACGTCGGCGGCCCACGACACCAAGGCGGCCCAGTCGGCGAAGGCCGACATGGGGTCCGGGCCGAAGCGGCCGTCGGACGCGGTGGCGACGTCGGCCACGCCGTCGTCGAGGACGAGCACGAGACGTCCGTCGTGGTTGGCGATCTTCATGGGGTTCTCCTCAGGTGCTGGCGCAGCTCGGCCAGCAGGGTGTTGGTCCCGTCGACAGCCGCGGAGGTGCCGAACAGGTGGAAGTCGGGGCGCTGGAGGGCCCCGCGCAGGTCGTGGCGGGCGAACCAGGCCTCGAGGTCGGGCGATCGTCCGGCGACGTCGACCACCTCGCCGCCGATGGTGGCGAACCACGCCACCAGCTCGGGATCGAGGGCGGAGGAGGCGGCGACCGTGACCAGCCGCCAGCCGGCGCCGTGGACGTCGTCGAACAGCCGCCCGTCGACGATGCCCTGGGGGAGCTGCTCGCCGGCCTGGGGCGAGCCCTCCAGCACGACGCCGCAGGCGATGCCGGGGAGGCCCGGGGCCTCGCTGACCTCGCCGTCGTAGGCGGCCGCCATCGCCTCGTCGCGGGCGGCGGCCTCGGCCGGGTCGGGCACGCAGATGACCCGGCCCAGCTCGATGGAGAAGTCGACGGCGGCGTTGGCGCTCGGGCGGCGCTCCTCGTCGTAGGAGGCGAGGAGCTCGGCATCGGCCCGGCCGTCGAGCACCAGGTCGAGCTTCCACGCCAGGTTGGCGGCGTCGCGGAGGCCGGAGCACATGCCCTGGCCGGCGAACGGGGGCATCAGGTGGGCGGCGTCGCCGGCCAGCAGCGCCCGGCCGGCCTGCCACCGCTCGGCCACCCGGGCCTGGAAGGTGTAGACGGCGTGGCGCTCGAGCCGGGCGTTCCCGGGGTGCACGTCCCACGGGGCCAGCAGCTCCCAGGCCCGCTCCTCCCGGCCCAGCTCCTGGAGGCTCTCCTCGGGGAGGCGCATGAACTCCCAGCGCCGGCGGCCGGGCCCGCCCGACACCGCGGTGGTGGGCCGCTCGGGGTCGCACACCTGGACGTTGATCGGGTCGAACACCCGGGGCTCGGCGAGGATCACATCGACGATCAGCCAGTCGAAGTGGAAGCCGCGGTCGTCGACGCCGATGCCGAGCAGATCCCGCACCGTCGAGTTGGCCCCGTCGCAGCCCACGACGTAGCTCGCCCGCAGGTCGCCGCCGGTGTGCGAGACCACGACGTGGTCGTCGTGGTGGACGATGTCGTGCACCCGGGTCCCGCGCTGGACGGTGACCGACGGCAGCGACTCGGCCCGGTCCCGCAGGACGGCCTCGACGTCCGGCTGGCAGAACATCGACGAGAAGGGCCAGCCCGATGCGGCCACGCCGACCCGCCCGAAGCGGAGCAGGGTCGTGCCCTGGCCGTTGCGCCACTCGTAGACCTCGGCCGGCTCGGAGACGGCCCGCACCTCGGCGCCGATGCCGCAGGCCTGGATGATGCGCCCCACCTCGTGGTCGAAGTGGACGGCGCGGGGGAGCGGGTACGGCTCCGGCCACTGCTCGAGGACGGCGACGGAGCGGTCCCGCTGGCCGAGCAGGACGGCGAGGACGAGCCCGACCGGCCCGGCCCCGACGACGGCGACATCGACGTCGACGTCGGTCACGGCCGGAGGGGCTGGTGCCCCCAGGAGCTGATGGCGTCGTAGCGGCGGTCGTCGTCCCAGTCGTCGGTGACGACGCGGGCGCCATGGCCGACCTCGATCTGGAAGCCGGCCGGGGTCTGCAGGTAGAAGCTGAACATCCCGTCGTTGTCGTGGCGGCCCAGCCCGTTGGGGATGCCGAGGTCGGTGGCCCACAGCCGGTCGAAGGCGGCGCCGACGTCGTCGCGCTCGTTCATCTCGAACATGACGTGGTGCAGCGTCTGGGGCAGCTCGAAGGGGGCGCGGGCGAGGGCGACGGTGTGGTGCCGGGCGTTGCAGTGGAAGAACCGGACCTCGAGCTCGATGCCGGCGGCGATCTCCATCTCGAGCCAGTCCGACTGGGTGAAGCCGAGGCCGTGGGTCAGAAGCGCGACCGACTCCTCGAAGGCGGTGGTGGCCAGCACGACGTGGCCGAAGCCCACGCCCTCGGTGAGGAAGCCGCCGGGCACCAGCTCGGAGCGGAAGGGCTGGCCGGCGTCGGCCGGGCCGAGCACCACCTCGACGTCGGGGCCCCAGGGCGCGCCGCCCCGGACGAGGCGGGCGACGCGACGCTCGGCGGCCAGCTCGGGGTCCTCGGCCACGTCGGCGCCGTGGGCCGTGAGGCGCTCGACGGTGGCCTCGAAGGCGGCCTCGTCGACGGCCTCGAAGCCGACGGCCACGGCGTCGTTGGCCGGTCCCTCGGTGACGACGAGCCGCTGGGCCTTGTCGTCGTCACGCCAGGTGAGGGCGCCGGCCGGCGTCGGGTCGCCCGCCTCCAGCCCCACCACCTCGGCGAGGGTGAGGGTGAGGACGGTGGGGTCGGGGACCTCGATCACGAGGTGGGCGAGCTCGAGCTGGTGGTTCATGGGTGGTCCTGTCGGAGGAGGCGTTCGGTGTGGGCCCGGAGGGAGTCGAGGAGATCGCCCGCCTCGGCGAGCCGGTCGCGGGAGGCGGCGACCGCGAGCTCGGGCGTGAACGGGTGGTCGCTCCCGTAGTGGAGGTGCTCGGGCGGCACCATCGTCAGCAGGGCGTCGAGCTGGCGGGGGAGCGGGTAACCGGCCAGGTCGTAGTGGAGCCGGGCCAGGTCGCGGTGCACGTCCACCTCGGGGCCGACCTCGAGGAGCAGGGAGAAGACGCCGACCCGGTCGGCCACCATCGGCAGCGTGGCCCCGGCGTGGGGGACGATGACGTCGATGCCGGGGTGGCGGGCGATCGTGCCGGTGAGGACGAGGTCGATCACGGCGCGGGTGGTGTCGAAGAGGAACTCGACCATGGGCCGGGGCCGGCCGAGGGCGGTGCGGCCCCAGCACGGCGGTGAGGTCGGGTGGAGGAAGACCCGCGTCCGGCGCCGGTCGAGCTCGCGGAAGACGGGAGCGAAGGCCGGGTCGCCGAGGTAGGTGCCGCCGACGTTCGTCAGCAGGGCGAAGCCGTCGACGTCGAGGTGGTCGCAGCAGTGGGCGATCTCGGCCAGGGCCGCATCGACGTCGGGGAGGGGGAGCGAAGCGAACAGCCCGAAGCGCCCGGGGTGGTCGACGACCGCCCGCCGGCCCTCCTCGTTCACCATCCGGGCCAGCTCGGCCCCCTCGTCGCCCAGGGCCACGCCGGGCGAGGAGATCGACAGCATCGACGTGGCGATCCCCAGCCGGTCCATCACCGCCACGTGCTCGTCGGCCGACCACTCGGGGATGTGGGGGAAGCCGTCGGGCCGGTCGTGGCCGTGGCGCACCAGCGCCTCCCGGTAGGCCGGCGGGAGGTGGTGGGCGTGGACGTCGATCAAGCCGCTCACAGGTCGAGTCCGTCGATCCACGCGCAGACGGTCTCGACGTAGAGCTCGGGTCGGTCCCCGTGCATCGAGTGCCCGCAGTCCGGGAACGAGCGGTAGGTCACGTCGACGCCGGCCCCCGTCAGCAGGGTCTGGACCCGCTGGGCCTGCTGGTCCGTGAGGGCGCCGAGGAGGAAGCCGGTCTCCTCGCTGACCACCCGCATGTGATGCGTGAGCAGCACGTGCGGCACCTTCACGCGGCGCAACATCCGCTCGTGGTCGCAGGACGCCGCCACCGTGCCGGTCCAGAAGGCCCGGCCCCACTCGGGGTCGTACTCCCTCATGTTCCGAGCCGGTTCCTCGGGCACCGGGATGAAGCTCAGGTGCTCGGGGAGGAACGTGGCCGCCCCCTCGCGCATGGCGTCCCACGCCCCGATCGACCACTGGTCGCCCAGGTAGGTGCTCCACAGGTGGAAGAGCGGGCCGATGCTCTGGCGGATGCCGGGGCCGATGGCCGGGCGGACCTCGGAGGCGAACAGCGGCGGGTCCTCGTAGACCGAGGCGATCACCTGGCCGGGCTTGGCGTAGGCGGACAGCCAGGCCGACAGCACGCCGCCGGAGGACAGCCCGCTCACGATGGCGGGCCGGCCGACCACCAGGTCGAGGAACCGCACCAGGTCGCCGCCGATCAGGTCGAGCGTGTAGCGGCCGGGGGTCCGGGTGCTGCCGCCCTGGCCCCGGAGGTCGACGGCGAAGACGCGGAAGCGCTCGGCGAGGAGGGGGATCACCGCCTCGTAGCCCCACCACGACTCGGTCTGGCCGGGGATCAGCAGCAGCGCCGGTGCCTCCGGGTCGCCCGCCACCACGTGGTTCATCTCGACCTCGCCCAGGTCGACCAGCTGCGGTTCGAAGGCGTGCGTGGTCACCTCCTGATCCTGATCAACTGATCAGGGTTCGTCAAGGGCCTCCCCGAAGAGGAGGCGGCAGACGGCGTCGGCGTGGGCCTCGATGACCTCGTCCGACGTCGGGTCGAGCCCGCTCAGCCGCCGGCACTCGGGTCCGAGCACGAACATCGACGGACCGGCGCCGGTGAGGATGTAGTAGAGGTGCGGCGCCGGGATCGGGGGGACGGCGCCGTCGCCGGCCAGCTGCTCGAACAGCTCGATCGTGGCGTCGTAGAGCGGCCGCACGTGCTGCTCGACCAGGTGGTCCATCCGCGGCCCGTCGGCCTTGCACTCCTGGGTGATGATCCGGTGCAGCTGCGGGTTGCGGGCCGAGAAGGTGATGAAGTCCCGGACCATCAGCTTGGCGCTGGTGAGGGGGTCGACGTCGCGGAGCCCCTCGACGCGCTCGGCGGTGGCCTGCCGGAGCGTGGCGAACAGGCCGTCGATGGCCGCCCGCCACAGCTCGTCCTTGGAGTGGAAGTGGTAGTTGAGCAGCGGCTGGGTGACGCCGGCCCGCTGGGCGATCTCGCGGGTGGTGGCGTCCTTGAACGACCGCTCGGAGAACAGGTCGAGGGCGGCGGCGAGGATCCGCTCGCGGGTCGGGTCGGCCGATGGTCGGGTCACCACGCCCCGGAACCTATCTGCTGATCATCTGATCAGGACGGAGAGGGCGACGGTCCCGACCACGGCCGCGGGGAGCAGCATCCGGCGCCGGTAGATCCAGACCAGCGCGATCAGGCCGGCCACCAGGCGCCAGGCCGGCACCCCCGAGGTCACCAGGCGCTCGACCGCCCCGGCTGCCGCGGCCTCGCCGGCATCGGGCTCGGCCGCCTCGGGCGGCTGGTCAGGGGGCCCGACGGGGCCGTCGAGGGTCAGGGCGATCACCCCTTCGGTCTCGTGGGTGCAGACGGGCCAGACCAACGCAGACGACTGTGACGGGTGATACACCGCAGCGCCTTGCCATCCGTGCGCGGGGCGCGCTGAAAAGCCTCCGACGGAGGCGTTGCAGCAGCCGGAAGTGGACCACACCGAAGGTTGCGGTGCGTGCGCGAAACGCACATTCCTCGAAGCGTCGCCTCGTCGTTGACACGGTTCCTCTCGTCATGAGACGATCCATCTCGCGAAGGCCCCTTGGGTGGTGGCCGGAGACAGGGGGACGTCGATGCTGGATCGGGTGCAGGCCAAGGCGCTCCGCCTGGTCGCCGTGGTGGCGATCGCGGCAGGGGTGACGGGCGTGAGCACCGTCGACGAGATCAGGCGGTCGGCCCCGGCGGCCGCTGCCGCCCAGACCGTCGAGTACCACTACACCGGTGGCCTGCAGCACTTCACCGTGCCCAACGGGATCTACGAGCTGCGCCTGACGGTGGCGGGCGGCGCGGGGGCCAACGGCCAGGGCACCAACGGCGGCGGTGCCGGGGCGTCGGGCAGCAAGGTGACGGGGACGATCCCGGTGACTCCGGGCCAGGTCCTGAACCTGTGGGTGGGGCAGGGCGGCGCCAACTTCGGGAGCGGCGGACGAGGCGACCCGAGCAACGACAGCTGGCGGGGCGGCGACGGTGGTGGCTTCGGTGGCGGGGCCTCGGGCAACGGCGGTGGTGGCGGTGCGGCCAGCCACGTCTACCTGAACGGCATGCCG
>DASVEC010000497.1:0-3564 GCA_036380755.1 Iamia sp.
AGGTTGATCAGGAAGACCGAGCCCCACCAGTAGTGCTCGATGAGCCAGCCCGAGGCGATCGGGCCGATGGCGGCGCCGCCACCGGAGATGCCGGCCCAGATGGCGATGGCCTTGGGCCGCTCGTGGGCGGGGAAGACGTTGGTGAGGATCGACAGCGTCGACGGCATCACGAAGGCGGCGGCCACGCCCATGATCGCCCGGGCGAAGATCAGCTGGCCCGAGGTGTCGGCCACGGTGGCGAAGGCGGCGGCGACGAGGAAGAGGAACAGGCCGGCCTGGAGGGCGCCCTTGCGGCCGAAGCGGTCGCCGATGGTGCCGGCGGTGAACAGGAGGCCGGCGAAGACGAGCGAGTAGGCGTCGACCATCCACTGCAGCGAGCTGGTCGAGGCGTCGAGCTCGCGGGCCAGCGTCGGGAGGGCCACGTTGAGGCTCGTGTTGCCGATGATGACGATCAGGAGGCTGGTGCACAGGACCACGAGGGTCTTCCACCGCCGGGCGTAGATCGTCGGGTCGATCCCGTAGGTCTCGTCTTGCATCGCCATACCTCCGAGTTTCGCTACGGCATCGGCTTGTAACACTAGGCGGGGCTCCCGCGTTCCCAACCTGCGGATTTCCTGGGATTGTCGTGACATCGGCCACGTCCGAACAAGGTTGGAGTGCGGTTCAGGTTCGCTTTCGCTACGGTTCAGGATCGTGGCCCGTCCCCGAAGTGAGGAAGCGCACCGCGCCGCTCTGGAGGCGACGGTCGAGCTGCTGCTGGAGGCCGGCGTCGAGGGGGCGACCCTCGAGGAGGTGGCGGCCCGCTCCGGCGTGGCCAAGTCGACCCTGTACCGCCACTTCGGCTCGCGCGAGGGCCTGATCGCCAAGGCGGCCCGGGGGTGCGTGACCGAGCACCCGACGCCCGACACCGGCTCGTTGGCCGACGACCTGCGCTACCTGTTCGGCCGGTTCAACCACAACGAGGACGAGCAGAAGCTCACCCAGCTGCTCCCGCTGCTGATCGACGCGGCCAAGCGCGACCCCGCCCTGGAGGCCATCGTCGAGTCGGTGTTCGCCGAGCGCAAGCGTCCGCTCCGCACCGTCCTCCAGCTGGCGCAGCTCCGCGGCGAGATCGGCCGCGACCTCGACCTCGACACCGCCCTGGCCATGGTCGTCGGCCCCTTCACCTACCGCCGCCTGGTCGAGCAGCGTGAAGCCACCCCCGAGTTCATCGAAGCCGTCCTCAACGGCGCCATCGCCGCCCTGCGAGCCACCGTGTCCGTCGACGCCCCGATCGGTTAGTCGCCCGGCTCGGTCATCTCTCGCCGAACACGCTCGATGTTGTTCTGCACCACCTGCGTCGTCGGGTTGTCCGACCCCAGTGCCCGATCGCAACCATCGAGGGCTTCCTCGAGGAGCGCAAGGGCGCGGGTCAGGTTGCCGGCGTCCTGGTGTGTGAGGGCGAGGTTGTTGAGGCTGGTGAGGGTGTTGGGGTGGTCGGGGCCGAGGATGCGCTCGCGGTCGGCGAGGGTCTGTTCGAACAGGGGGGTGGCGCGGGTGAGGTTGCCGCCATCCTGATAGGCGCCGGCGAGGTTGTTGCGGCTGAGAAGGGTGTTGGGGTGGTCGGGGCCGAGGATGCGCTCGCAGTCGGTGAGGGTCTGTTCGAAGAGGGGGGTGGCGCGGGTGAGGTTGCCTGCGGCTCGGTAGGCGCCGGCGAGGTTGCCACGGCACGTCAGGTGCATCTCGTGGTCGCGTCCGAAGACCGTTGCGGAAGCTGTGAGGTTGTGATCGAAGATCTCGATCGCCTCGGTGACCGCGCCGGCCTCCTCGAGAGCGGACGCACGGGAGTTGCGCGCCGCGATCGCGAGGCGTTCGTCGTCGACGAGACCGGACAGGCGCTCGGCGGCCGCACCGGAGATCGCGGCGGCGTTGACCTGTCCGAGGGAGAGGAGGGCCTGGCTGATGCCGTTGAGCAGGTAGCCGAGGTTCGATGCCCCTGCCGGCACCGGTTCGCCGATGGAGGCGGCCACGGCCATGGCGTGGGTCGCCAGAGTGACGAGCGCCGCTCCCGCCACGACAGGGTCGTTGTCGTCTGGGTCTTGCCGGGCGATGCAGCGACAGGCGAATCCGAGGGCATCGGGATCGCCGGCGCGCCGCGATGCGGCCCCGATGACGCGGTGAACGTCGAGGGTGTCGTCTTCGCTGACCGTGACCAGCGCGTAGGTGTGGAGGGCCTCGATGGCGTCGCCCACGTCGGTCGGCGAGGCACCGTCGAGGTCCGAGGACGCGTCGCGCAGCCATGGGATGGGGATCTGCTCGGGTGCGAAGAAGGCGAGGCCGGCGAGGAGGCGCTCGGCGAACGGGGCGTCGGCGTTGGCGGCGTCGATCGACACCCGCCAGGTCTTCTCTGCGGTCGCCTGGTCGGGCGGGAGGTTCTTCGCCGGGAACGGGTCGCCGGTGAGGTCGTCGAAGAGGGAGACCCAGTGGGCGAAGCGACGGTTGGGCAGCTTGGCGACCCACGCCGCCGCCTGCTCGAGGGCGAGGGGGAGCCCGCCGAGCCGCTCGACCACGGCAGTGACGTCCTCCTCGGCGGCCCGGGGGTTCCTGTCGCGGACCCGGTCGCGCAGGTACCGCGCCGCCGTGGCGTTGGGGAAGAGGTCGACCGCGAGCTCTGATCCCGGGACGTGGAGGTCGCGGACCCGTGTGGTCACGATCACCGTTCCGTTGCCGTCGCGGGGGCGAAGAGCAAGGGCGTCGGCCGATCCCACGTTGTCGAACACGACCAGCCACCGGCCGTCTGTCGTCTCGAGCCAGCGCTGCACCTTCCGTGCCGCGTCCTCGTCGGACGGGGCGACGATGCCGAGATCGGAGGCCAGCGAGGCGAGGTCGGCGACGAGCGTCGTGGGTTCCTCGGCCCGGACCCACCACACCACATCGAGCAGGGGCCGATGGGCCCGGCACAGGGCGGCGGCGACGGTGGTCTTCCCCACGCCGCCCATGCCCTGGATCCGCTGGACCAGGGTCGTCGTCGCCCCGGAACCCATACGAGCGGCCAGCTCCTCCAGCAGGCCATCCCGACCGGTGAAGTGCTCCGGCACCTCGGGGATCTGCGGGCTGAAGGTCCCCGCCCCCCGGGGTGCCGACCGGCCGGGCGCGACCCCGGCGATGCGGCCCGCGATCGCGTCGACCTCGGTCTCGTCGTGCCAGGTCATGCGGTTGAACATGGCCGTGCCGTACGGATCGTCGATCCCCGGTTCGAGGTGGATGGGGACGACGCGCTGCGAGCCGTCCCGCGCCTTCGAGATGGCGATGACGATCTCCTCGCCCTCGTAGTGCGCCGTCTCCGTGGCCGCCGAGACCAGGACCACGACCACGTCGGAGGCGCGAAGGGCGCGCGGGATCTCTCTCGGCCAGATGTCGCCGGGTTGGAGGGACTCCTCGTCCAGGAAGACCTCGAGGCCGAGGGTGGTCAGGGCCTGGTAGAGGATGCGCGCCCGGGGCTTGTCGGGGGACGCGTGGGCGAGGAAGACGTCCCAGCGATCCTCCCCAGGCCTCATGGCGGCAGAGTACGTCACCGCTGGGGGA
>DASVEC010000498.1:0-4984 GCA_036380755.1 Iamia sp.
ACGCCAGCAGGATCTTCAGATCGTGCTGGCGGAGGGTCCGCAGCCCGGCGGCGACCAGCGTGAACAGCCCGACCGCGATGACCGACGGCCGCCACAGCCAGACCACCGCGTAGATCGGCGCGAAGCGGGCGATGAGGTAGACGCCGGCCTTCACCATCGTTGCCGAGTGGAGGTAGGCGCTCACGGGTGTCGGCGCCGCCATCGCGCCGGGCAGCCAGGAGTGGAACGGGTACTGCGCCGACTTGGTGAAGGCCCCGAGCAGGACCAGCACCAGTGCGGTGGTGACGGCGGTGCCGGCCTCGGGCGGGTCGGCCAGCAGCTCGCTCAGGCGGTAGGTGCCGGCGGCCTGGCCGAGGACGACGAAGCCGGCGAGCATCGCCAGCCCACCGGCGCCGGTCACCAGCAGGGCCTGGAGGGCGGCGGCCCGGGCCCTCGCGTCGCGGTGGCCGTTGCCGATCAGCAGGAACGACGTGATCGACGTCAGCTCCCAGAACCCGTAGAGGACGATGAGGTTGTCGGCCACGACCAGACCCAGCATCGACCCGCTGAAGAGGGTGAGCAGACCGGCGAGGCGGGCGACGCCGGGCGCCGTCGGCGAGAGGTAGCGGGCGGCGTAGACGAACACGAGCACACCGATGCCCGAGACGAGCACGACCATGAGGGCGCCGAAGCCGTCCAGCCGCAGCTGCAGGTCGACGTCGAGGGCCGGCACCCAGCCGACCACCTCGTCGACGGGACGATCGTCGAGCACGCCGGGCAGCACGGCCACCAGCCACACGACCGCGGCGACCGGGCCCACGGCGCCGATCCACACGGCGCGCCGGCCGAGGCGATCGCCACCGGCGATGGCGGCCAGGCCCAGCACGGCGTGGAGGACGAGCAGGATGGTCATGGGCGCGGAGGTCCTCGTCTGCCGGTCGCGGCCGCCGGGTGCGGCCGCGAGTCAGGGATCAGGCGACGGACGGGGGGCCACGGTGGCGCGCCGCCAGCAGGGCGGGGGCGCGGTGGCGGGGGCCGGCCGGGGCCGGGCCGGTCAGGACGACCGCGAGGGCGAGGGCGACGAGTCCGGTGGCGACGATGGCGAGGCGGCTCGACGTGAGGGTGTGGCCCCACGCCGGACGATCCTCGCGTGGCGACGCCGTCGGGGCGTGGACGTCGCCGTGGGGCACGGCGGCGGTGGCGCCGGCGGGATCGGTGCGCGTCGGGGTCGCCGGGCCGCCGTCGACGACGGCGCCCGCCAGGAGGGCCAGCCCCGCCAGGAGGCCCACGACCGCCGCGGCCCGTCGGTGGCGGCGGCGTGGTCGCATCTGGCCCGCCACCCTACCGGCGGGGCCGAGGGCTCCGGCCCGTTCTGATCAGCGCTGGTCGCACCGGCGCAACGCCCGGTGATCAGAACGGCGACGCCTCCGTTCTGATCAGCGCTGGTCGCACCGGTGCAACGTCCGGTGATCAGAACGGAGCGGGGCTCAGCCCAGGGCGCTCTGGCCGTCGAGCATGGCGAGGACGCCGGGGACCATGGAGATCAGGCTCAGGCCCAGGGCGAAGTAGCGCACCGGGTGCTTCCGGAACAGGGCCGCGACACCGGCCATGAACAGGGCCACGGCGAAGTACACGTTGGCCAGCTCGAACTTGTCGCCGGCCTCGTCCGCGGTGGCGCCCTCCTCGAACTGCTCGTCGGCGAGGGCGGTGGTGTCCTCGTAGTCCTGGAAGGACTGCAGCTCGTACTCGTCGAGGTCCAGCGGGGTCGGGGGCGTGTCCTCGTCGGGCAGCTCCTCCCACACCTTCGTGGCCGCTTCGAGCTCGGGGCCGAAGTAGAGCTCGCGGAGCTCGAGGGCCAGGCTCGGGTCCTCGATCGCCTGGAGGTTGTACTGGAGGAACAGCTGCTTGTCGGCGAAGTACGTCTGCGAGTAGTCGTCGTAGAAGGCGTTGGCGTCCGAGGTCGACTTGGACGACATGGTGTAGCCAGCCAGGGCATCGCCGTCGGTCAGCGCCGCCTTGTAGGCGGAGAAGGCGGTGAGGGCGCCGGCCAGGCCCAGCAGGACGGCGGCCAGCAGCTCGACGCGGCCCCGGCGGACCTCGTCGTCGATCTCCTTCTGCTCCTCCGCCGTGGGCGGAGCCTCCTCCTCGGGACCTTCCTCCTCCGCGGGAGCGTCCTCGTCCTCGGACGCGGGCGCGACATCGTCGTTCGACGGCTCGGACATCTCTTGGTCTCCATCCCTGCCAGGGCTCCCACGGCCCCGTCGGCCCGATTGTCTACCACCCCGTGCTAGACGTGCGGGCATGGCCGCTCCCACTCCCGAAGACGCCGTCCGTCGCTACCTGCTGTGGCTGGAGGAGCCGGAGTCGATCGTCGACGACGACGCCGTGGCCCGGGCCGAGGCCGCGGTGGCCGAGGCCGCCGACCCCCTGGCCCGGCTGCACGCCCTGGCCGACCTCGAGCACGCCCGCGCCGCGGATGCCGAGGGGGTCACCGCCGACTTCGTGGCCCACGCCAAGGACTACGCCGACGCCCAGTCGATCCCGCTGGCCGCCTTCGAGGCGCTGGGCGTGCCGGCCGAGGTGCTGCGCCAGGCCGGCCTGACGGGCGGGCGCGGCCGCCGGGGCCGGGCCTCGGGCGGCGCGGGCCAGCGGGCGCCGAAGGTGTCGATCGACGAGCTCAAGGCCGCCGTCCGCCGCCTGCCCAAGCAGTTCACCCTCGCCGACGTGGCCCGTGAGGCCGGGGGTGGGTCGCCCCAGACGGTCCGCAAGGCCGTCGACGAGATGATCGAGGCCGGCCACGCCCGCAACCTCGGGCCCAAGCAGGACCACACCGGCCGGGGCCGCGCCCCCACCCTCTACGAGCTGGCGTAGGGGTCAGCCGCGCAGGGCGGCGTCGCGCTGGGCGGCGGCTTCGACGCGGGCCTGGTACTCGGCGGCCTCGCCGGCCTCGGCCTCGGCCTGCTGACGGCGGCTCGCCCGGCGCCGGCGCTCGACGACGTCGTGGCGCCGGGCCGCCACCCGGAGGGCGAGGAACCCGACGATGCCGACGCCGGCGGCCACCCCGGCCTGCACCAGGCGGTCGGCGGCGACGTCCTCGCAGCGGTCGATGACCGCCTGGGCGTTGGGGTCGTCGTCGTGCTCCTGGGCGGCGTAGCGGACGAGGGGCGGACCGCAGCGACCGTCGCCGTGGGGCACGTCGACGGCGACGGGGGACAGGGCCAGGAACGCCGCCAGCAGCAGCCCGAGCGATCCCACCACGCTGGCCAGCTGCCTCATCGCCGCGACCATAGGTCAGCACCCCTCGCGTGCGTTACTGTGGCGACCGCCACTTCTGGACAGGTGTCCAGGAGTCGACGCGGAGGTGGACATGACACACGACCTGGTGATCCGAGGGGGGATGGTGGTCGACGGCACGGGGGCCGACGCCGTCACCGCCGACGTGGCCATCGACGGCGATCGCATCACCGCGGTGGGTCGCGTCGAGGCTCCGGGTGCCACCGAGATCGACGCCGACGGCGCCCTCGTCACCCCCGGCTGGGTCGACATCCACACCCACTACGACGGCCAGGTCACGTGGGACGACGATCCCGGCCCCAGCGCCGAGCACGGCGTCACCACCGTCGTGATGGGGAACTGCGGCGTCGGCTTCGCCCCCTGCCCGCCCGACCGGCGCGACTGGCTCGTCGGCCTGATGGAGGGGGTCGAGGACATCCCCGGCAGCGCCCTGCACGAGGGCATCAGCTGGGAGTGGGAGACCTATCCGGAGTACCTCGACGCCCTCGACCGGCGGGAGTGGACCGTCGACGTCGGCTCGCAGATCGCCCACGGCGCGGTGCGGGCCTACGTGATGGGGGAGCGGGGCGCCCGCAACGAGCCGGCCACGCCCGAGGACATCGCCGCCATGGGCGCGCTGGTCGAGGAGGCGGTGCGGGCCGGCGCCCTGGGCGTCAGCACCAGCCGCACCATCGCCCACCGGGCCATCGACGGCGAGCCCGTGCCCGGCACCTACGCCGCCGAGGACGAGCTGCTCGGTCTGGGCGAGGCCCTGGCCCGGGCCGGCTCCGGGGTGTTCGAGCTGGCGCCGGTGGGCTCGGCCGGCGAGGACCTCGTCGCGGCCAAGAAGGAGGTCGACTGGATGCGACGGGTCGCCGCGGCCACCGGCCGTCCGGTCACCTTCGCCCTGCTCCAGGTCGACGACGACCCCGAGCTGTGGCGCGAGATGTGCGATCTGTCGGCCGCCGCGGCCGACGAGGGGGCGTCGCTCCACCCGCAGGTCGCCGGGCGCCCGACCGGCATGCTCGCCGGACTCGACACGACCTACTGCCTGTTCACCGGCATCCCCGCCTACGACGCCATCGCCGAGCTGCCGATCCCGGAGCGGGTCGCCCGGATGCGCGACCCCGAGGTGCGGGCCGCCATCGTCGATCCCCCCGACGTCGACGCCGAGACCCGGGCCCAGCTCGAGGCCAGCTTCGAGCGCTTCTTCGTGCTGGGCGACCCACCGGACTACGAACCGGGCCCGGAGCGCAGCATCGCCGCGGTGGCCGCCGCCCAGGGCCGTTCGCCGCTGGAGGTCGCCTACGACGCCTTCCTGGCCGAGGACGGCACCGGCCTCCTGTACCTGCCGATCCTCAACTACAGCCAGGGCACCAGCGAGCCCACCCGGGAGATGCTCCTGCACCCCGCGGCCGTGCTGGGGCTGGGCGACGGCGGGGCCCACGTGGGCTTCATCTGCGACGGATCGACCCCGACCTGGATGCTCACCCACTGGACCCGCGACCGGACCCGGGGCGAGCGCCTGCCCCTCGAGCTCGTCGTCCGCCGCCAGACCGGCGACACGGCGTCGCTGTACGGGTTGTCCGATCGGGGCCGTCTGGCGCCGGGCCTGCTGGCCGACGTCAACGTCATCGATCACGCCGGGCTGCGGCTGCGCCCGCCCCGGGTCGTCCACGACCTGCCGGCCGGTGGGAGGCGCCTGCTCCAGGGCGTCGACGGCTACCTCGCC
>DASVEC010000499.1:0-6861 GCA_036380755.1 Iamia sp.
GGTGCGTGCGGTTCCGGCGTCGGTGAGCTCGGCGAGCACCGAGTCGAGGCGCTGGTACCGCTGTTCTGCCCGTCGGCGATAGCGCTCGATCCAGGCGGTCATCAGGTCGAACACCTCCGCTTCCAGGTGGACGGGACGGCGCTGGGCCTCCCGCGTCCGGCTCACCAGACCGGCCTCCTCGAGCACCTTGAGGTGCTTGGAGACAGCCTGGACGGTGACGTCGTAGGGCTCGGCCAGCTCGTTGACCGTGGCGTCGCCGTCGCAGAGACGGGCCACGATGTCGCGCCGGGTGGGATCGGCCAGGGCCGAGAACACCCGGTCGAGCGGGTCAGATGCTGCGCTCACCCCGGTTCTCCTTCGTCAACCGTTTGGTTGAATAGGACGGTACGCCCGGGGTCAGCGCTTGTCAACCGTGACGTTGAACACCTTCCGTTCACCCGATTCTCGGGTAGGCTCGACTCGGTGAGCTGCACCGACCCGGACGACGTCATCGGCAGTCGGGGGGCCTGGCGGGTGCCGGGCCAGGGCGATCCGACCCCGCCCCCACCCCCACCCGACGAGGACGACGACGTCGTGCGCTAGATCGCCACCGCACCGACGGGCGCGCCGGCGACGGCGACCCGGGTGCGGATGACGGCCCCCGGTGTGCCGTCGGCGGCCCGGGCGGTGGTGACGAACAGGTCACGGCCGTCGTCACCGCCGAAGCAGAGGCTGGCCACGAACGCCGCCGGCACGTCGAGCTCGGCATCGAGGACGCCGTCGGGCGTGAACCGGCCGACCGTCCCGCTCGGGCCCAGCGCCACCCACAGGGCCCCCGTCTCGTCGACGGCCATGCCGTCGGCCCCGCCGCTCGGGGAGGTCACGACCACCCGGCTCGGGCCGTAGCGCCCGTCGTCGTGACGTTCGGCCGCCACGACCACGCCCCGGTGGTAGTCGCACATGTAGAGGGTCCGGCCGTCGGGGCCGAAGGCGCAGCCGTTGGCCCACTCGATGCCGTCGAGGGCCACGGTGGTCGAGCCGTCGGCCGCCACGACCACGGCCTCGCCCGGCACCGGCGTCTCGCCGGCGAAGGGCCGGAAGCGGAGCTGGCCCACGACGACCCGGCCCTCGGGGTCGACCGTGAGGTCGTTCAGGCCGGCCACCCCGTCGGGTGGGGCGTACAGCGTCCGGGTCTCGCCGTCGCGCACGTGGGCCACGTCGCGTCCGGTCACCACCAGACCGCCGTCGGCGTGACGGGCCATGCCCCCGATGCCCCGCCGCTTGGGGATGACGTCCACCACCTCCCCGGTCACCGGCGACCAGGCCCGAACCCCGCCGCCCAGGACGTCGGAGAAGGCCACGCCCCCGTCGTCGGTGGCCACCGGGGCCTCGGCCAGCTGGTACCCGCTCGCGACGATCTCCATGGTGCGGCATGCTCGCGCCGATGGAAGCCCACCACGCCACGATCTGGGAGGCGATCGCCGACGCCATCGGTGACGCCGACGCCATCGTCCAAGGCGACGTCCGCCGCACGTGGCGAGACCTCGACGATCGGGCCGGCCGCCTGGCGTCCGCCTTCCTGGCCGCCGGGCTGGGCCCGGGCTCGAAGGTGGGGCTCCTGCTCTACAACGCACCCGAGTTCATGGAGGGCTACCTGGCGGCGCTGAAGATCCGGGCCGTCCCCTTCAACGTCAACTACCGCTACGTCGAGGCCGAGCTGGCCTACCTGCTCGACGACGCCGACGCCGAGGCCCTCATCCTCCACACCAGCCTGCGGCCGAACCTGGGCCGCGTGCTCGAGGGCCTGCCCCAGCTGAAGCTGGTGCTCGAGGTCGACGACGGCGGCCCGCACGATCCCTTGGCGACCGCCTACGAGGACGCCATCGCGACCCACGAGCCGGCGGCCCGGATCACCCGTGACCCCGACGACATCACCATGATCTACACCGGCGGCACCACCGGGATGCCCAAGGGCGTGATGGCCAAGGTCGGCGTCAACGTCGCCGAGCTGCTGGCCACCATCCCGCCGCTCCTCGGTGAGCAGCCCTGCACCACGGGCGAGGAGGCCGTCGCCCTGGCCGTGCGGGCCCGGGAGGAGGACCGGGCCTACGTGTCGATCGCCGCTCCCCCGCTCATGCACAACACCGCCATGGGCATGGCCGCCCTGCCGACGCTCCTGTTCGGCGGGTGCCTCGCCCTGCCGGTGGGGCGGGGCTTCGACGCCGACGCCCTCTGGGACCTGGCCGAGCGCGAGCGGGCGAGCTCGATCATCGTGGTGGGCGACGCCTTCGCCCGCCCCATGCTCAAGGCCCTCGACGATCGCCCCGGGCGCGACCTGTCGTCGCTGACGCTCATGGCCTCGGCCGGCGCCATGTTCTCGACCGAGGTGAAGGAGGGGCTGCTGCGCCACATCCCCGGCCTGGCCATCCTCGACCTCATCGCCGCCAGCGAGGGCAGCATGGGCATGTCGATCTCGGTGGCCGGCGCCGTCGCCCCCACCGGCACCTTCACGCCCGGCCCCGGCGTCGTCGTGCTGGACGAGGACGATCGGCCGATCGAGCCCGGGAGCGACCAGGCCGGCATCGTCGCCCTCCCCGGCGGTGCCGCCGGCTACTTCAAGGACGAGGCCAAGACGGCGAAGACGTTCAAGGTCATCGACGGCGTGCGCTACACCCTGCCGGGCGACTGGGCCACCGTCGCTGCCGACGGCACCCTCACCCTGCTGGGCCGGGGCTCGCAGTGCATCAACACGGCCGGCGAGAAGGTCTTCCCCGAGGAGGTCGAGGAGGTCTTCAAGGCCCTGCCCGCCGTCGAGGACTGCCTGGTGTTCGGTGTGGCCGACGAGCGCTTCGGCCAGCGGGTCGCCGCCGTCGTGTCCAAGGTCGACGAACACGTCAGCGACGAGGATCTGGTGGCCGCGGCCCGGGCCCGCCTGGCGTCCTACAAGCTCCCGAAGCAGATCGTCGCCGTCGGCGTCGTCCCCCGCATGCCCTCGGGCAAGGCCGACTACCCGGCCGCCCGCGCCCTCCTGGAGGCCGCCTCGTGAGCACCGCCACCACCTCTCCCCTCACCGTCGGGGTTCCGGCCGAGACCAAGCCGGACGAGTACCGCGTGGCGCTGACGCCCGACGGCGTGCGGGAGCTCCACGGGCACGGCGTCGACGTCCTGGTGCAGGCCGGCGCGGGAGCGGGTGCCGGCATCCCCGACGACGACTACCGCCGGGCCGGCGCCGAGATCGTGACCGCCGCCGACGATGTGTGGGGCCGGGCCGGGCTGGTCTGCAAGGTCAAGGAGCCCCAGGGCGACGAGCTGGCCCGCCTGCGCGACGACCTCGTGCTGTTCACCTACCTCCACCTCGCCGCCTACCCCGAGGTGGGCGAGGCCCTGCTGGCCGCCGGCACCACCGGCATCGCCTACGAGACGGTGCAGACCGCCGACGGCGCGCTGCCGCTCCTCGCCCCCATGAGCGAGGTCGCCGGGCGCATGTCGGTGCAGGTCGGCGCCCACTTCCTCGAGCGCCACAACGGCGGCCGGGGCGTGCTCATGGGCGGCGCTCCCGGCGTGCGGCCGGCCCGCGTCGTCGTGCTCGGCGCCGGCAACGTGGGCTGGAACGCGGCGTGGATGGCCGCCGGGCTGGAGGCCGAGGTCGACCTGCTCGACCGCAACGTCGACCGCCTCCGCTTCATCGACCAGATCCAGATGGGCCGCATCACCACGCTGGCGTCCAACCGGGGCCAGGTCGAGCGGGCCGTCGAGGAGGCCGACCTCGTCATCGGCGCCGTCCTCGTCGCCGGCGGCAAGGCTCCCGTGATCGTCGACGAGGCCCTGGTGCGGGCCATGAAGCCGGGCTCGGTCATCGTCGACATCGCCATCGACCAGGGCGGCTGCATCGAGACGTCGCACGAGACGACCCACCACGACCCGACCTTCGAGCTCCACGACGTCATCCACTACGCCGTGGGCAACATGCCCGGCGCCGTCCCCCACACGTCGACCTACGCCCTCACCAACGTCACCCTCCCCTACCTGGCCGAGCTGGCCCGCGACGGCGTGGCTCGCGCCGTGGCCGACGATCCCGCCCTCGCCCTCGGCGTCAACACCCTCGCCGGCCACGTCGTCAACCACGCCGTTGCCGAGGCGTTGGGCCACGAGCACGTCCCGCTGGTGGACGCCCTCGGCTAGACGAGCCCGGCGAGGTCGAGGGTGGCGAGGCGGATGGGGTCGTTGAGGATGTCGATCTCGACGATGCGGCCGTCGACGACCGTGAAGGCCAGCACCGCCAGCGGGGCCCCGTCCTGCGAGGCGACGACGCCGACGGACCCGTTGACCAGCGCCGGCTCGGCCCGGACGTCGGGACCGGCCACCCGTTGGAAGGTGGAGGCGCCCCGGGCGACCTGCTTGGCCCCCTGGACCATGCGGAACCCGGCCCCGCCGCGATCGGCGCGCAGGACGACGTCGGGGTGGAGGATCGACACCAACCGGTCGAGGTTGCCGTCGCGGGCGGCGGCGATGAAGGCGTCGACCAGGGCGCGCTGCTCGGTCACGTCGCCCTCGGGCACGACCGGCCGACCCTGGATCCGCCGGCGGGCCCGGCTCGCCAGCTGGCGGGTGGCGGCCGGGCTCTTGTCGACCATCGGGGCGATCTCGTCGAACGGCAGCCCGAACATGTCGTGGAGCACGTAGGCCAGCCGTTCGGCCGGGGCCAGCGAGTCGAGCACGACCAGGAGGGCCAGACCGACCGAGTCGGCCAGCAGCGCCTGCTCGGCCGGGTCGGGCGGAGCCGCCGCGGTCGGCCCGACCAGCGGGCGGACCACCGGGTCGGGCAGGCGCTCCCCCGCCGGGTCCTCGGGCCGGGACCGGCGGGCCCGGAGCATGTCGAGGCACACCCGGCCCACCACCGTGGTCAGCCAACCCGTGAGGTTGGCGACCTCGGTGGTGTCGGACCGGCTGAGCCGGAACCAGGCCTCCTGCACCGCGTCCTCGGCCTCGGTGACCGAGCCGAGCATCCGGTAGGCGACCGCGCGGAGGTGGGTGCGGTCGGCCTCGAAGCGGGCGGCGAGGTGGTCCTGCTCGTCCATCACCAGGTGGCGCCGGCGGGCTCGCGGACCGTGGTGTTGATCCGGTTGAACATGTTGGTCATCGCCACCATCACGACGATGGCCGCGATGGCCTTGTCGTCGTAGTGATCGGTGAGGTCGGCCCACAGATCGTCGTCGACCGCCTCGGGCGTGTCGGCCAGTCGGGTGGCGGCCTCGGCGACGGCGAGAGCGGCCCGCTCGGCCGGGGTGTAGAGGTCGGTCTCGCGCCACGTCGCCAGCTGGAGCAGGCGGTCGATCGACTCGCCCGCCTTCTGGGCGTTGGCCATGCCGCCGTGCACGCAGGCGCTGCAGCCGTTGATCTGGCTCACCCGCAGGTGGACCAGCTCGAGCGTGGCGGCGGGGGCGCCGCCGCGGTGCACGGCCTTGAGGATCTGCTGCACGCCGGTGACGGCGTCGGGCAGGAGGGTGGCGGGGTTGGGCATCCGGGCTTCCATGATGGTGTCTCCTTCGGGTTCGTTGCCCCTATGACGGATGCGGCGCCGCCGATGTGACCGCTCCGGGAGACGTTCAGCCGTAGCCGGTGAGGAGGGCCTCCAGGGCCAGGGCCCAGCGCCGGTCGCGGGATGCCCGCGAGGTGCCCAGCCGGCCGGCCTGCTCGGCCGCGGCCAGGCCGAGGGCGAGGGCCAGCAGCCCGTGGGCGACGTCGGTCGGGTCGCCCCGCAGCTGGCCATCGGCCACCGCCCGGCGGACGGTGCTCACGATCAGACGGCGGACGCCCGCGCCGGCCTCGGTCTCGTCGGGGGTCGGGTCGAAGGCGGCGAAGGGCCGGGTGAACATGACGTCGGCCAGGACCGGGTTGTCGGCCACGAACCGACGCAGGGCGGCGGCCAGGCCGACGAGGTCGGCTCGGGCGTCGGCCGTCGCCGGCACCTCCTCCAGCGCCGCCCGGAGCAGCCGGAAGCCCTCGAAGAAGACCTCACGCACGAGCCCGGCCTTGTCGCCGAACAGCTCGTAGACCGCGGGCGGCGACGTCGCCGCCGCGCTCGCCACCCGGCGGGTCGTGAACCCGGCCACGCCGTCCCGGGCCAGCACGTCCACGGCCACCTGGAGGAGGTGGTCGCGCAGCTCGGGGGTGCGCTGCTTGGCGCGGGGCACGGGTTCGCCTCAGCCGACGAAGAGGGCCTCGAGGTCGGCCCGGTCGGCGGCGATGGTGTCGTCCAGGGCGGCGAGCAGGGCGGCGCGGGTGAGGCGCTTGGTGCCGACGTAGGCGGCGGCGTCGAGCGTGGCGAGCCGCTCGGCCTCCTCCCGGGCCCGTGCCGCCAGCTCGCCGGCCGGGACGACCGCGTCGAGGAAGCCGGCGACGACGGCCTCCTCGTGGGTGAACGGGGTGGCCAGGTCGAGCGCCCGGCGCAGCGCCGCGGGGGTGAGCCGGGCCCGGCACACCTCGATGGCCGAGCGGGGCAGGGTCATGCCGATGGCGACCTCGTTGGCGTGGATGCGGTGGCCACCGCCGGCGACGCCGATGCGGGCGTCGACCGCGGTGAGCAGGAAGGCGCCCATGGCGACGGCGTGACCGGTGCACGCCACCACGACCGGCCGGGGGAAGGCGAGGAGCCGCCGGGCCAGCTCGAAGCCGCCGGCGACCATGTCGGCGGCCGCCTGCCCGCCGGCGCCCATGACCCCGAGGTCGAAGCCCCCGGAGAACCGCCCCTCCCGCCCGGTGATCACCACGACGAGCCCCGCTGCCTCGGCCCGGTCGAGCGCGGCGCCGATGTCGGCCTGCATCGCCGGGGAGAGGGCGTTGGCTCGCCCGTCGTCGAGGGCGATGGTCGCCACCGCCCCC
>DASVEC010000500.1:0-2371 GCA_036380755.1 Iamia sp.
GCTCGTCGTCGCCGCCGTCCCGATGGCGGTGGTCGCGCTGGCCGTGCGCCGATCGATGGGATCCCCGGTGCTGTTCCGCCAGACCCGGCCCGGCCTCGGTGGCGAGCCCTTCACCCTGGTGAAGTTTCGCACCATGCGGTCCGGTCCGGGGGACGACGGCGATCGCCTGACCCCGCTCGGGCGCGTGCTGCGCACCACGAGCCTCGACGAGCTGCCCGAGCTGTGGAACGTCCTCCGGGGCGACATGAGCCTCGTCGGCCCGCGGCCGCTGCTGCCCGAGTACCTCGACCGCTACTCGCCCCGCCAGGCCCGGCGCCACGAGGTCCGACCCGGCCTCACCGGGCTGGCCCAGGTGTCGGGGCGCAACACCGTGGCCTGGGACGATCGCCTCGAGCTCGACGTCCGCTACGTCGAGACCTGGACGATCGGTGGCGACCTGCGGATCCTGGCCCGCACCGTGGCCTCCGTCGTCCGCGGCGACGGGATCAGCGCGGCCGACCACGCCACCATGCCGAACTTCGAGGGACCGGGCCGGTGACCGACGGCTACGACCCCCTGGGCTCCGCCGGGGCGTCCACCGTCGACCCGGCCGAGCCCCGCATCCGCCTGGCCCGGCCGGTCACGGGCGAGGAGGAGGTCGATGCGGTGCGGGCCGTCCTGGAGTCGGGGTACCTCACCAACGGCCCGGCCACCCGGCGGTTCGAGGCGGCCATGGCCGCCCGCCACGGCACCGCCCACGCGGTCGCCTTCGCCAACGGCACCGTGGCCCTGACGGCCATGTACCTGGCCCGCGGCATCGGGCCGGGTGACGAGGTGATCGTCCCGTCCTTCACCTTCATCTCGACGGCCACCTCGGTGCTGCACGTCGGGGCCACGCCCGTCTTCGCCGACATCGACCCCGAGACGTTCTGCCTCGACCCGGCCGACGTGGCCCGCCGGGTCACCCCCCGCACCCGGGCCATCGTCCCCGTCCACTACGGCGGCCAGGCGGCCGACCTCGACGAGCTGGCCGCCATCGCCGGCGACGCCGGAGCCGACCTGCTCGAGGACGCGGCCGAGGCCCACGGCGCGTCCTACCGCGGCCGCCCCGTCGGATCGTGGGGCCGCGCCGGCATGTTCAGCTTCACGCCGACCAAGAACATCACCACCGGCGAGGGCGGCATCGTCACCACCGACGACGAGGACCTCGCCGACCGGATGCGACGGCTCCGCAACCACGGCATGCGCGCCCTCTACGTCCACGACGAGCTGGGCTTCAACTGGCGGCTGAGCGACATCCAGGCCGCCGTGGGCGCCTGCCAGGTCGACCGGCTCGACGCCATCCTCGCCGCCAAGCGCCGGATCGCCGGCCGGCTCGACGCCCTGCTGGCACCCGTCGCCGGGGTGCGGACGCCGGTGGTCCGCGACGACCGCGACCACACCTACATGCTCTACACCGTCCGGCTCCCGGCCGACCGCCGCGACGCGGTGCGCGACGCCCTGGCCGCCGCCGGCATCGAGACCCGCGTCTACTTCCCACCGGCGCACCGCCAGCCCGTCTTCGCCGGCCTCGTCACCGACCTGCCGGTCACCGACGAGATCGGCGCCTCGGTGCTCTCGCTCCCGGTCCACGCCCGCCTCACCCCGTCCGAGGTGGACGAGGTGGCGGCGGCCGTCGCCGCGGCCGTGTAGCACGCATTCCGCCTGCCCATCCGGTGCCGGCCCGCGGCATGATGGCCCCATGAGCAACCCGCTGCTGTCCCCGGACAAGTTCGGCCCGGGGGCCGGTCCGCCGACCGCCTGGCCGGCGCCGGGCGCTCCCGTCCCGCCGGCACCGGACAACCGCGCCGGTGCCCCGTGGCCTCCCCCGCCGCCCCGGCCGGGTGCCGG
Organism: Iamia sp.; assembly: GCA_036380755.1. GTDB lineage: Bacteria > Actinomycetota > Acidimicrobiia > Acidimicrobiales > Iamiaceae > Iamia. Next base: position 1,870 of record DASVEC010000500.1, read on the forward strand.
TGCGACCCTGCGCCGCTCGGGCGTCGCCAGCGCCTCCGCCGTCCTGCTGGCCATCATCGCCGTGGTCGCCGTCGTGGGCTGGAACCTGGTCGAGACCCAGACCGAGGTCGTGATCAACGCCCAGGGCCAGGTCGTCGAGCAGACGACGGTCGACATCCCGCTGTGGATCTTCGGCGCCGCCATCGTCGGCTTCGTCCTGGTGATCGCCACCTACTTCAAGCCGCTCTGGGCCCGGGTCACGGCCCCGCTCTACGCCGTGGCCGAGGGCCTCATCATCGGGGCCATCTCCAAGGTCTACGAGGCCGAGTTCGACGGCATCGTGCTCCAGGCCGTCGGGCTCACCATCGGCGTCTTCGCCATCATGCTGGTGCTCTACGCCACCGGCCGGATCCGGGTCACGCCCCGCTTCCGCCTCGGGATCATCGCCGCCACCGGTGGCATCGTCCTGATCTACCTGGCCACCGCGGTCATGCGCCTGTTCGGGGGCGACATGCCCTTCATC
>DASVEC010000501.1:0-10418 GCA_036380755.1 Iamia sp.
CCCGGTCCCGCATCGACGACCGGGCCGGGTCCGTCACCGCCCAGCGCCGCGACCTGGAGGCCCGGGCCAAGAGCATCGAGGAGCGCAGCCAGTTCCTGGCCGGTCGCCGGGCCGACATCGAGGAGCGTCTGTCCCGCCACAGCGCCGAGCGCACCGAGGCCGAGGCCCGCCGGGTCGGGCTCGAGCGCCAGGAGCTGGCCGTGGGCCGGCTGGCCGCCGTCGTCGCCGCCCGCTCCGAGCTGGTCGAGGTCACGCTGGCCTCGCTGCGGGAGCGGCGCCGGCAGCAGTCCGACGCCGCCCGCGCCGTCGCTGCCGAGCTGTCGGCGAGCCGGCGCCAGCGGGTCGAGGCCGAGAAGGGCCTGGGCGAGACGAGGGAGCGGCTGCAGCGGGCCGAGCTCGACATCTCCGAGCTGACGGTGCGCATCGAGTCCGCCGTCGAGGCCATGCGCCGCGACCTCGACGCCGATCCCGACACCGCTCTCGCCGCCCCCGAGCCGCCGGTCCCCGAGGGGTCGACGGTGCCCGGTCGGGTGCGCGACCTCGAGCGCGAGCTGCGGCTGCTCGGGCCGATCAACCCGCTGGCGCTGGAGGAGTTCACCGCCCTCCAGGAGCGCCACGAGCACGTCGAGTCCCAGCTCGAGGATGTGAAGTCCGCCCGCCGTGACCTCACCAAGGTCATCCGGGCCGTCGACGCCGAGATCGTGTCCGTGTTCGCCTCGGCCTACGCCGACGTCGAGGGCAACTTCCGCCACCTGTTCGAGACGCTCTTCCCCGGCGGCGTGGGCAAGCTGGCCCTCACCGCCCCCGAGGACCTCCTCGCCACCGGCGTCGAGATCGAGGCCAAGCCCTCGGGCAAGAACGTCAAGAAGCTGTCGCTGCTGTCCGGTGGCGAGCGCTCGCTCGTCGCCCTGGCCTACCTGTTCGCCGTGTTCCGGGCCCGCCCCTCGCCCTTCTACGTCATGGACGAGGTCGAGGCCGCGCTCGACGACGTGAACCTCCACCGCTTCCTCGGCCTGGTCGCCGAGTTCCGGGAGGACGCCCAGCTGATCATCGTCAGCCACCAGAAGCGCACCATGGAGGCCGCCGACCTCCTCTACGGCGTCACCATGCAGCCCGGCGGCTCGTCCAAGGTCGTCAGCGAGAAGGCCACCGCCACCACCTAGATCGCGCAACCTTTGGTTGCGTAACCCGTCAACGTGCCGTAGAGTCACGTGCAACGAGAGGTTGCACGTCGAGGAGGCGTCATGGAGATGGGGACGATCGAGCGCGAGATGCACATCGGGGCGACGCCCGAGGTGGTCTACGAGGTCATCAGCCGGCCCGAGCACATGCGGGAGTGGTGGCCGGACGAAGCGGACCTCGATCCCGTCCCCGGCGGGACCGGGACGATCAGCTTCGGCGACATGAGCGAGACGCTCGCCGTGGTCGAGGCCGATCCGCCCCGCCGGTTCGCCTTCCGCTGGATCGCCGACGAGGGCGAGCCGCTGACGTCGACCCGATCGCTGCTCGTGACGTTCGACCTGGTCCCGGCGGGGGCGGGCACGCTCCTGCGCTTCTCCGAGACCGGGTTCCGGGAGAAGGGCTGGGAGGCGGCCGTGCTCGAGGAGCAGTACCGAGAGCACGTGGCCGGCTGGGACCACTTCCTCCCCCGGCTCGTCACCTACGCGGAGGCGTCATGAGCACCGCGGTCGACGACGACCTCTGGTCGGCGGTGGGCGATCCCACCCGGAGGCGGATGCTCGACCTGCTGCTCGCCGACGGCGGCGGCACGGCGACCACGCTGAGCCAGCACCTGCCGGTCACCCGCCAGGCCGTCGCCAAGCACCTGGGCGTGCTCGACCGGGTCGGCCTGGTCCACGTCACCCCGTCGGGGCGCGAGCGCCTCTACGAGGTGGACGAGGCCCAGCTCGCCCGGGCCGTCGCCCAGCTGGCGTCGGTCGGGGCCGCCTGGGACGCCCGCCTGCGCCGCATCAAGCGCATCGCCGAAGCCATCCAACGAAGGACAGAAGGAGAAGAGAGATGAGCGACATCCTGCACCGAGTCGGGATCACCGGAACCCCCGAGGAGGTCTACGAGGCCTTGACCACGATCGAGGGGCTGGCGAGGTGGTGGACCGAGGACACCGAAGGCGATGTCGACGCCGACGGCGTCATCCGCTTCCGCTTCGCCGGCGCCCCGGCCCCCGGCGGCTTCGACATGAAGGTCCTGGAGACCCGGCCCGCCGAGCTCGTGCTCTGGGAGGTCGTCCAGGGCCCCGAGGAGTGGGTCGGCACCCGGATCCGCTTCGACCTCAAGGTGGAGGACGGCTTCACGATCGTGCTGTTCAGCCACCTCGGCTGGAAGGAGCCGGGCGAGTTCATGCACCACTGCAGCACCAAGTGGGCGACCTTCCTGATGAGCCTCAAGAAGCTGGTCGAGACGGGTACGGGCGAGCCTTCGCCCCACGACGTCCAGATCAGCAACTGGCACTAGACCGGGACGCGCCGATGCGCCCGCGGCGGGGCGGGCGGCACCGGCGTTCGGGGATCAGGCGGCGGCGGCGGAGAGGGCGTTGGCGTCGGGGGGACGCGATGTTCGTCGGCGGCCGTCGGGGCCGACCACCACGACGGTGGCGTCGGACTCCAGCGAGATGGTCCAGCCCTCGCGGTGGACGACCCGGTGGTGCCAGCGACACAGCAGCACGAGGTTGTCCGGTTCGGTCTCGCCGTGGTCGATCCAATGGCGGATGTGGTGGGCGTCGGTGGTGTGGGCGGGCCGATCGCAGCCGGGGAACCGGCAGCCGCGGTCGCGGAGGCACAGGACGGAGAAGAGAGCGGCGCTGATGATCCGGGTCGTGCGGCCGTAGTCGAGGACGCTGCCGTCGGCCCGGGTGATGACGCGATGGATGCCGGCGTCGCAGGCGAGGCGACGGGCGTCGGCGGCGGTGATCGGGGTGCCGTCGTCGAACGTGCCTTGGCCGGTGCCGGTCGTCAACGAGTCGAGGCCGACGGTGACGTTGAGGTGCGGGCGGTGGTGGCCGCCGGCCCGGTCGGTCTGGTGGTCGAGGTAGTGGGTGAAGACCTCGGCCAGGGCATCGTGGCGACGTTGCGGGAGCGACCTCGGGTCGTCGTCGGTCTTCTGGCCCATGGCCAGACGCAAGGCGGCCTGGGCGGCGTGGAAGGCCTCGGCCTCGAGGTTGGCGTCGAGGCGGCCGCCGGAGAGGGTGGGGGAGAGGTGGGCGGAGCGGTCCGGGTCCGGCTCGGCGGGGTCGTCGTCGAGCAGCTCGCGGGCGGTCGCGGCCCAGTGCCGCATCGCCACCGCCGCGGAGGCGACGTCGAGGGCGGCGAGAAGCGGGACCAGGTCGTCCTGCTGCGCGGCGAACAGCGGTGCGGTCCGATCGGACAGGTTGGCCACCACCACGGCGACGTGCCCACCCGAGACCGCGCCGGACAGCCACGCCCCCCGCAGCGCCGGCAGGCACCGCAACCGCCGGGCCGTGCGGGCCAGCCGGGCCGCATCGGCCGCCGTCATGCGCCCCCGGATCCGCAGCCACGCCGCCAGCGAGGCGCACCCCTCGGCCCGATCCCACTCGTTGGTGTCGTCGAACGCGCACACCGCCTCCACCAGCCGCGCCTCGAACCGGTCCCGCAGCCCCAGCACCGCCGCCAGGGCATCGCCATCGACCGGCACGTCCAGCGTGTCGATGGCGGTGGAGAGGTGGTCGAACATGTGTCCGGTCTACCCGAGAGACGGGAACCTATGCCTGTGAACACCAGATTTGTCCAGAAAACGAAGGCCGGCCACCCGTTGTGGCGCCGCCACCATGGCGAGTGATCTCGACCCCGCTGCACCTCCACCGCCGTACCCAGCCATCGGTGCGACCGACGTCCACCGCGAAGAAGGCGATGGCCCGCGACGACTCCGCGGGCCTGCGACAGGACGGGCTGGCAGGCTGGGGGCATGTCGAACATGGGTCGGTTGGAGGCGGTGGCGCGGGCGCTGCCGGAGGCGGAGAGGGTGGACATCGAGGCGTGGGGTGGGGAGCCGACGTTCCGGGTGCGGGGGAAGAACTTCGTCTTCAGCGACCAGGACGCCACGTCGCTGTCGGTGAAGCTGCCCAAGGAGGAGGCCGCCGCGGTGGTGGCGTCCGATCCCGAGGCCGAGCCGACCGGCTACGGGCTGGGCCGTCACGGCTGGGTGTCGATCAAGGTCCCCGAGGGCACCACCGGCGAGCGCTGGGACGAGATCGTCGAGATGGTCCGCACCAGCTACACCCTCGTCGCCCCCAAGAAGCTGGCCGCCCAGGTGCTGGCCGAGGACGGGACCGACGAGGCGCCCTAGCGCCCGCCGCGGGGGAGACCGAGACCGCGCTCGGCGATGATGCCGCGCAGCACCTCGGAGGTGCCGCCGTAGATGGTGGTGACCTGGCAGTGGCGGAAGGTGGCCTCGATCCAGCCGTCGGCGGGGGCGCCGCCGTCACCGGACGAATCGTGGCGTCGGATCCCGTCGGCCCCGAGCATGTCGATCATGTCGTCGGCGGCCCGCTGGTAGTGCTCGGTGGTGGCGAGCTTGGCCATCGTCCCCTCGACCCCCGGCAGCGCGCCGGTGGAGGCCAGCCACGCCGCCCGCCAGCCGAGCAGGTTGGCGACCTCGTTCCCGATGGCCGCACGAGCCAGGCGCTCCCGCACCGACGGGTCGTCGATCCGCCCCGACGAGCGGGCCCAGCGCAGGCCGTGGGCCAGCAGCCGCACGGCCTCGCCGTACCAGGCCGAGTTCCGCTCGAAGACGAGGGCGGTCATCATCACCTTCCACCCGCCGTCGACCTCGCCGACCCGGTACCGATCCGGCACCCGGACGTCGTCGTACCAGGTGATGTTGGTGCGCTCGCCGCCCATGGTGTGCACCGGCGTGACGCTGATGCCGGCCTGGTCCAGGGGCACCACGAACATGGTGAGGCCCTTGTGCTTGGCCACCTCGGTGTTGGTCCGGGTGAGCAGGAAGACGTACTGGCTCTCGTGGGCCAGCGTGGTGAACATCTTCTGGCCGTTGACCACCCACTCGTCGCCGTCGCGCACCGCCTTGGTGGCGCAGGCGGCGACGTCGCTGCCGGCGTCGGGCTCGCTGTAGCCGAGGCAGATCATGACCTCGCCGGCGAGGATCTCGGGGATGATCTCCGCCTTCTGCCAGTCGGTCCCCTCGTGCAGCAGCGTGTGGGCGACGAGGGTGGCGATGCCGAGGCCGTCGACCGGCGCGCCCGAGAGGTACATCTCCTCGGTCAGGGCGTTCATCTCCAGCGACGACCGCCCCTGACCGCCCCACTCGGCGGGCCAGCCGGCCGAGATCCACCCGTCGGCGGCCATGGCCCGGTGCAGGCCCCAGTCGTGGATCGTTCCGGTCGTGTGGGCCCGCTCGATCACCTCGTCGGTGACGTGCTCGGCGAGGAAGGCCCGGGCGTCGGCCCGGAACGACTCGACCGCGTCGGGCAGGCGGAACTCGAGCCCCTCGAGCCGGTCGCGCGACGGGCGGCGGTCGGGGGAGAGCGGGCCGAGGACGATCGAGTCCGTGTCGGCCAGCGGCGAGCCGACGGGGCCGAAGCAGCGGTCCGCGACGTGGAGGAGGTCGTCCCGCGGGTCGCCCGCCAGCAGCCGGGTGGCCTTGGCCCGGCGGAAGTAGAGCTGGACGTCGTACTCCTCCATGAACCCGTAGCCACCATGGACGTGCAGCGAGACGGCGGTGGCCCGCTGGGCGACCTGGGCGGCGAGGGCGAAGGCCATGGCGGGGAAGGCGTCGGCCTCGGGCTCGCCGCCGTCGAGCGCCCACTGGGCCTTGCGGGCGACGAGGCGGGCGCCCTCGTGGTCGGTGGCGACGTCGTCCAGCTGGTGCTGGAGGGCCTGGAACGACCCGATGGGGACGCCGAACTGCTTGCGCTCGGTGGCGTACTGGACGCCGAGGTCGAGAGCCCGCTGGGCCAGCCCGACGAGCCACGCCGCCGTGAGGGCCCGCCACTCGTCGGCCAGACGGGCATGGGCCGCCACGGCGTCGGGACCGGTGGCGAGGACGACGGCGCCGGCGTCGGGGACGTCGGCCGCGGCGAGAGAGCTCATGGCCCGGGGCACGGGCCAGGGCTCGGCGCCCTGGTCGTGGATCACCAGCGTGTCGCCGTTGCTGCCTGGCGCGCTCGCTCCGCTCGCCGCGCGGAGGACGAGGGCTGCCGACGCCGCGCCGGCGCCCGGGACGAGCGAGCCGCCGGGGCGGGGCGAGGCCACCACGACGGCGCCCTCGGCCACGGCCGTGGCCCGCTGGTCCTGGCCCAGCGCGGCGAGAGCGCGGCCGGCGACGGCGACCTCGACCACGGGCGCGGTGGCCAGCGCGGCACCGCACTCCTCGAGGGCGACGCCGAGGGCGGCGAGGGTGGAGCCGCCACCGCCCACCGCCTCGGGCAGGGTCATGGCCGGGATGCCCATCGTGACCAGCGCGTCCCACAGGACGGGGTCGTGCCCGGCGGCCTCGGCCTCCCGCACCTGCTCGGGGCCGGAGAGCTTGGCCAGCAGCTTGGCCACGCTGTCGCGGATCAGCTCCTGCTCGTCGGTCAGCGTGAGGTCCACGTCTCTAGGCTAGAACGCGTTCTCGTTCAACCAGCCAACGCATCGGGGGCGGGCCAGGGGTTGGGGGCGCAGGGGGCGATGCCGAGGGTCTGCTGGACCATCACCGGCGCCAGCACGTCCGGTCCGGGGCACGGCACGTGGTGGTGGCCGAGCACGTGACCGACCTCGTGGCTGATCAGGTACTCCCGGTAGGAGCCGAGCGGCAGCTGCGACGGCGCCGCCCCCTCCTGCCAGCGCCGGACGTTGATGATCGCCCGGCCCTCCTGGGCGCAGGAGACGTCGCCGTCGGTGTCGAGGGGGTAGCAGAGCAGGTCGACCGTGCCCGGCGTGGCCAGGGTGACCGTCATCTCGGCCTCGGGTCCGGTGATGCGCTGGAGCGAGATGCCGTCGGCCGAGGTCCAGCCCCGGGGGTCGGAGAGGATGCGCTCGACCTCGGCGGTGAACTCCTCGACGGCGACACCGCTGCCGTCCTCGACCTCGACCCGGTAGGTCCGCAGCGGCCCGACCCCGACGACCGGTCCGGGCGGGCTGGCGTCGGGCAGGAACACCCCTGTCGACCGAGTGGTCGGTGGTGCGCTGGTGGCCGCGGTGGTCGTCGTGATCGACACCGCCGCCGTGGTCGTGGTGGCGGACGTCGTCGACGGGCCGCTGCTGTCACGAGCGAGGAGCCCCCAGGCCAGGGCCGCCGCCACCACGAGGAGGACGGCGGCCAGGCTCCGGCGCCGGAGCAGCTGGGCGCGGGTCGGACGACGCATGCGAAGCCCCCAGCGTGCCACGATGACCCGCTGTGGAACCCTTCGGGCGTCGATCCCTGCTCATCGGCACCGCCGCGACGGTGGCCGCCCTCCGTCTGCGGACGCTCCTCGCGCCGCTGCCGGTCGGCGCCGCCCCGCTGCCCGACGACCCCTTCACGCTCGGCGTCGCCACCGGCGATCCGACCTCGTCGGGCTTCGTGGCCTGGACGCGGCTGGCGCCCGATCCCACCAACGGAGGGGGCATGCCCCCCGACGCCGTCCCCGTCGACTGGGTCGTCGCTCGTGACGCGGCCATGACCCAGGTCGTCCAGACCGGCACCGCCAGCGCGGTCGCCGAGCTGGCCCACACCGTCCACGTCGACGTCGGCGGGCTCGACCCCGACGGCGAGTGGTTCGTCCAGTTCCACGTCGAGGGCTGGGACAGCCCGGTGGCGCGGAGCCGCACCCTGCCGGCCTCGGGCCTGACGCCGCTGCGCTTCGGCTTCGTGTCCTGCCAGAGCTACCCGGTGGGCTACTACACCGCGCTGCGGGGCCTGGCCGGCGAGGGCCTCGACCTCTGGCTCCACCTCGGCGACTACATCTACGAGAACGGCGGCACCGGGCCGGTCCGCTCGCAGGGCCCCGACGAGATCTTCACCCTCGACGAGTACCGGAACCGCTACGGCGTCTACAAGAGCGACCTCGACCTCCAGGCCGCCCACCACGCCGCCCCGGTCGTCGTGGTGTGGGACGACCACGAGGTCGACAACAACTACGCCGACGAGGTGGGCCAGAACGGCCAGACACCGGACCAGATCCGCGATCGCCGCACCGCCGGCTACCGGGCCTGGTTCGAACACCTCCCGGTCCGCCTGTCCTCGCCCACCGGTCCCGACCTCCAGATCTACCGCAGCCTGGACTGGGGCGATCTGGCCCGGTTCCACATGCTCGACGGCCGCCAGTACCGCGACCCGGCCCCGTGCCAGGCCGAGCTGGCCGCCAGTCCCGTCCCGCTCGCCGACTGCCCGGAGCGGCTGGGCGAGGACCGGACGATGCTCGGGGCCGACCAGCGGTCGTGGCTGGCCAGCTCCCTCGCCGGATCGCCGGCGGTGTGGGACGTCGTCGGCCAGCAGACGGTGTTCGTGCCCATGCCCGTCGCCGGCCTCTACAACCCCGACCAGTGGGACGGCTACCCGCAGGACCGCCAGCGGGTGTGGGAGCTGCTGCGCGAGCAGCTCAACCCCGTGGTCGTCACCGGCGACATCCACGCCGCCGGGGTGGCCCGCCTCCACCACGACCTGGAGGACGTCGAGACCGAGCGCATCGGCACCGAGCTGGTCGGCACGTCGGTGTCGTCGACCTTCCCGGTCGACGACCAGGCCGAGCTGGCCGAGACCCTCGTCGGCGATCTCCCGTACGTCGAGTACATCAACGTCCGCCAGCGGGGCTACACCGTCGTCGACCTCAGCGCCGACGCCATGCGCTACGAGTACAAGGTCGTCGCCGACCCGACCGTGCCCGACTCGGCGATCTCCACCGCCCACACCGGCCAGGTCCCGGCCCGCGTGGCGGCCGTCGACCCGGTGGATCCGATCGACCCGGTGGCCCCGCCGTCGGCCGACCCGGCCGTGCCCATCGACGCCCCGGCCTCCTTCACCGGCTGAGGCGGCATCCGTTCTGATCACCCAGCGTTGCGTGGGTGCGACCGGGGCTGATCAGAACGGTGCAGCCGGGTCGACGGGGCCAGACTGGCGGCCATGACGACGACGGTCGACGCCGCCCCCGCCCTTCCCCGCTGGGACCTGAGCCCGTACTTCACCGGGCTCGACGACCGGGCCCTGCTCGGCGCCCTCGAGGAGGTGGGCTCGGACGTCGGCCGGTTGCGCGCCCTCTGCGACGAGCGCGACGTGCGGGGCGGGCCGCCCCGGGACGTCGGGCCCGCCGACGGCGAGACCCTCGAGCTCGTGCTCACGGCGGTGAACGAGCTGCTGGAGCGGTCGCGGCTCGTCGGGGCCTACCTCTACGCCCACACGACCACCGACGCCCGCGACGCCGAGGCGGCCCGCCTGTCGGTCCAGCTCCAGGCGTCGTCGGCGGCGCTGGGTCCGCTGCTGAAGCGGGTCGAGGGCTGGATCGCCCGGCTCGGTGCCGAGGCGCTGGCGGCGACGTCGCCCGTCGCCCAGGACCACGCCTTCTTCCTGGAGCGGTCGGCGCGGCTCGCCGGGCACCAGATGACGGAGGCCGAGGAGGACCTCGCTGCCGAGCTGGGCCTCACCGGCGGCCGCTCGTGGAACCGGCTGCACGGCGAGATGACCGCCACCCTCGCCGCGGTCGTCGACCTGCCGGGCGAGGGCCCGACCGAGATGCCCGTCACCGAGGCCCGCGGCCTGGCCGCCCACCCCGACGCGGCCGTGCGGCGGGCGGCCTACGAGGGCGAGGTCGCCGCCTGGCGCACGGTCGAGATGCCCCTCGCCCTCGCCCTGGCCTCCCACCGGGGCGAGATGATCACGCTCGGCCGCCGGCGGGGCTGGGCCGACCCGCTCGAGGTCTCGCTGGCCACCAACAACGTCGACCGGGCCACGCTCGATGCCCTCACCGACGCGGTGCGGGCCTCGCTCCCGACCTTCGCCCGCTTCCACCGGGCCAAGGCCGCCGCCCTGGGTCGTCTCACCGGGGGCGGCGGCGATCGGGGCCTGCCCTGGTGGGACATCCTCGCCCCGCTCGGCACGCCCCGCCGCTTCACCTGGGACGAGGCCGTGGGCGCCGTCGAGCACGCCTTCGGCACCTACTCGCCGGGGCTCGTCGCCCTGCTGCACCGGGCGGTCGGCGAGGGGTGGATCGACGCCGAGCCCCGGCCGGGCAAGGTCGGCGGCGCCTTCTGCATGCCGGTGCGCGACGAGGAGAGCCGGGTGCTGCTCAGCTACGACGGCTCGTTCAACAGCGTCCAGACGCTGGCCCACGAGCTGGGTCACGCCTACCACAACACCCAGCTGGGGCAGCGGCCCTGGCTGCTGCGGTCGACGCCGATGGCCCTGGCCGAGACGGCGTCGATCTTCTGCGAGACGGTGATGGTCGAGGCCGGCCTGGCCACCGCCGGCAA
>DASVEC010000502.1:0-23273 GCA_036380755.1 Iamia sp.
AACCGAAGGCGGTCGACCGGGCAGGCTGAGGGGATCGACTCCCCCCACGCCTCACTGCGCGCACCGTCCCCGCCGGGGACCGTGGCGACCACCAAGGTCCGGGGCCGCATGTCGGCGGCCAAGCTGCGGACCCTCGCCGACCTGGGCCCCCGCTACGGCGTCGACCTCGATCTCGACCGGCCGTTGGCCGATCGGCTCGACGCCGCCTTCGGGCGCTCGGCGCCCCGCCGGCTCGACGTGGGCATCGGCAACGGCGAGGCCACCGTCGCGTGGGCCGCGGCCCGGTCCGACCACGACGTCCTGGCCGTCGAGCTCCACCGCCCGAGCGTCGCCGCCACCCTCACCGCGGTCGACGCCGCCGGGCTGGCCAACGTCCGGGTGGTCGAGGCCGACGTCCGCACCCTGCTGACCCAGGTCCGGCCGGGCGACCTCGACCACGTGCGGATCCTCTTCCCCGACCCGTGGCCCAAGCGCCGCCACCACGCCCGCCGTCTGGTCGACGCCGCCTTCGCCACGGCCGTGGCCGACGCCCTGCGGCCCGGTGGCACCCTCCACGTGGCCACCGACTGGGACGGCTACGCCGACCACGTCGTCGCCGCGCTGGCCGCGGACGGCCGCTACGCCATCGACGCCGCCGCGCCCCGCCCCGACCGTCCCGTCACCACGTACGAGGCCATCGGCCGCGCCGCCGGCCGCGCCATCCACGACATCGTCGCCACGCGTCGCTAGCCCTGGTCGCCACGCGCCGCTAGCCCTGGTCGAGGGGGCTGCAGGTGACGGCGGCCGCGGTGGCCAGGTCGCAGGCGGTCTGGCGGGCGACCTTCCACTCGCCGTCGACCAGCCGCAGCTCGCCGAAGCGCTCGGCGTACACACCGGCCTCGATGGTGACGGCATAGTGCACGAAGGCCACCTCCGGGCCGGCGAAGACGAGGGCGTCGATCGGGACGGTCGTGCCCTCCAGCACCTCCGGCGACACGTTGGTCTTCGTCTCCTCGAGCGCCGGCCGGACACCACGCGGGTCGTCGATCACCGCCAGCTGCTCCTCGACGGTGGCCGTGGCCGGGATGCCGAAGGACCGGTCCCAGACGTCGCGGATGGCGACCTCGGCCGCGACCGGGTCGGCCGGCTGCTCCACCCCCGGCGGGGGAAGGGTCGTCGGGACGGCGCAGGCCGGGTCGCGGTAGGGCGGCGTCACGGTGAGGCCCTCGAGGCCGATACCGGTCCACGAGTCCTCGTAGCGGGCCAGCTCGGTGCCGTCCTCGGCGACGGCCACGACGGTGACGGCCGGGGGCTGGTACGTGCCGTCGTAGAGGCGTGGGCTGGTCACGTCGACCCCGTCGGCGACAGGTGCACTGAGGACGGCCAGGCCCTCGACCGGCGCGGCCTCGTCGGTGCCGCCCCCGGGGAAGCTCACCTGCACCGTCGCTGTTCCCGCGGGGACCTGGGCGGTGGTGGCCCACCGCGGTGTGTCCCCCCGGGCGCCGAGCACGCCCGTGCGCGTGACCATGGTCCCGGCCACGACGGCGTCGTAGCCGACCCCGGGGACCTCGTCCCCGCCCTCGGCCGGGACCCGGACCGAGAGGTCACCCGAGGGGAAGCACCACTCCGGCGCGTCCCAGAACGGCGGCAGGTAGTACATCGAGATGTCGTAGCGGTTGCCCCGGACCTCGATCTCGGTGCCGTCGTCGAGCGTGCGGGTGAACAGTCGCGTCGTCGGCAGGGGCGCGCCGGAGTACCACAGCCCGGGCCCGGACGGGCTGGATGCGAGGGTCCGGGCGGCCTCGGTGGCCGGCACGCCCCGTTGCGGCACCACCGGCGTGACGAGCGGGCGGTCGTCGGCTCCGAGCTCGGGCGCCGGGCTGGTGGTCGACGCCCGGCTGGTCACCTGCTCGCCGTCGTCACCCCCGGTGTCGAGGCCGAGGGCCCAGCCGCCCACCGCCGCGGCCACGACCACGGCGGCCACCGCCGCGGCCCGGCCGGCGCGCTGGCTCCGGTGGTGCCGGACGCGGCGGCGGGCCAGGTCGGCGGGATCGGCGACGGGCGGGCCGGCCTCGGCCTCGACCTCGGCGATGCCGGCGGTGAGGGCGGACCGGAGCCGGTCCTCGATGGGGGTGTGGTGGTCGTCCACGATCACCTCTCGATCGCCTGGCGCAGCGTCGCCAGGGCTCGGTGGACAAGGGAGCCGACGGTGCCGGGCGCGCAGTCCAGGGCATCGGCGGTGTCCCGCTCGGACAGGCCGGCGTAGAAGCGCAGCACGACGGCGGCCCGCTGGCGGGTCGGCAGGACGGCCAGGGCGTCGAGCAGCTCGCGGGCCTCGAGCTCGGCCACGCCGACGGAGAGGGTCGCCCGGTGCCGGCGCTCCAGCACCCGCCGGCGGAGGTGGGAGCGGCAGGCGTTGACCACGGCCCGGCGGGTGTAGGCGGCCGGGTCGTCGATGCCCTCCCACCGGGCGTGGACCCGCACGAAGGCGTCCTGGACCAGGTCCTCGGCGGTGGCCCGGGAGCCGACCACGAGGGTGGCGACCCGGACCATCTCGGGGAGCGCCTCCCGGTAGAAGGCGTCGAACCCGTCGGCCGCCCGACCCCGGGGCAGCGCCGTCACCGTCCCCCGCCGCGGGGACGAGGTGAGGTCGACCCGGAGGGGGCGGTGGGGCGCGGGTCCGGCCATCACTCGTTCAGACGCATGGCCACCTCGGTCGCTTGCACGGACGGTTGCTCGGACAGGGTGGTGAGGCCGACCCCGACGACCAGGATCGCCGCGCCCAGCAGCACCAGTGGACCCGGGACCTCGTCGTAGAGGACGGCGGCCCCGGCCGAGGCCAGCACCGGCTCGAGGAGGATGGCCACCGAGACGAGGGTCGGGCTGATCCAGCGGGTCGACCAGGTGAGCGACGAGTGGCCGATCAGCTGCGAGATCACGCAGAGGGCAACGACGGCCGCCCAGAACCGCAGCGGGAACGGGCCCTCGCCCGGTGCCGTGGCCACGACCAGAGGCGCCACCGAGAGGGCGCCGATGGTGGCGACGACGGTGGTCCAGCGCCACAGCCCGAGGCCGCGGGCCTGCACGGACTGACCCAGCAGCAGGTGGGCGGCGTAGGTGGCGGCGGCGGCGAGGGCCAGGAGGTTGCCGAGCAAGGGGTTGGATCCGGCATCGAGGCCGTCGACGTCGCCCAGGGCCACGAGGGCGCCGCCGCCGATGGCCACGGCGATGCCGAGGCCGGTGAGCGCCGTCGGCCGCTGTCCCTGCGTGGCCCAGACCATCAGCACCACCCACACCGGCACCGTGGTGACGATGGTGGTGCTGGCCGCGATCGAGGTGAAGGCCAGCGACGGCAGCCAGGTCCCGAAGTGGAGGCCGAGCAGCAGCCCGCCGGCGACGGCCCGGCCCCGCGTGCCCTCGGGGAGCATGTGGGCGGCGGGCCGGGGCCGCCAGGCCGGCAGCGTCAGCACCGCGGCCAGCGCCATGCGGGAGAAGGCCATGAGCAGGCCCCGCCCGGTCGAACCGCCGCCGACGGCGTCGTAGCCCTCGCGGATGATCAGCGCCGCGGCCGAGACGGTGACGATGCCGAGGGCCAGGACGCCGTAGACGACGCCCGCGGAGGGGCGCACGGCACCGGGCCCGGCGGCCACGCCGTCAGCCGGCCCGGTGGCGGGCGACGGCCGCCTCGTGGGCGCCCTGGGCCCGGACGGTGAGCTCGGTCCGGGCGGCGGCGGCCCGGCGGGCGGCGTCCTCGCCGGCGGCGCGGTGGCCCTGGAAGTGGGGCATCACCCGCTGGGCCAGCAGCTCGTGGCTGCGCAGGGTGGCCTGCGGGTCGGCCCACTCGTGCAGGAAGGCGAGATAGGTGCCGAAGCCTCCGGCCTTGTCGACCAGCCGTTGCACCTGCTCGATGGCGTCGTCGGGCGTGCCGATCACCCCGAGGCCGGAGTCGCGGATGGACGAGATCATCTCGGCCACCGTCGACGCGGTGCCCAGGTCGACCTGGGGGACGGCCACGATCGACTGGTAGTAGCGGAACCAGGACTCGATGCCGAAGGCGACGTCGCGCTCGGCCTGCTCGCGGGTCTCGGCGATGTGGAGGAGCCCGGCGAGGCGCCACCGCCGACGGTCGACGACGGCACCGGAGATGGTCGCCGCGTCCTCGACCACCGACCAGTGCGACGCCAGCGCCTCGAACCCAGCCGGTTGCGTGGCGCCGATCGAGAGCATGCCGAGACCGTGCGTGCCGGCCAGCGCGGCGCCGGTGGGCGAGGCGACGACCGAGACGCAGACCTCCAGCTCCTCCGAGTAGGGCCGGATGTGGAGCCGGGCGTCGCGCAGGCGCCACATGGGCGTGTCGCTGGTGACCGCCTCGCCCCGCAGCAGGGCGGTGATGCAGCGGACGCCCTCGGCCAGCAGCTCGCGGGTGTCCTCGGGGGCGACGCCGACCATCAGCCCGTCGCTGGGGATGCCCCCGGGACCCAGCCCGAGCATGACCCGGCCCCGCGTCAGGTGGTCGAGGAGCACGATCCGCTCCGCCACCCAGAGCGGGTTGTGGTACGCCACCGCGACGACGCCGGTGCCCAGCCGGGCGTGGCGGGTGCGCTTGGCCACGGCGGCCAGGAAGACCTCGGGGCTGCCGATGATCTCGACGCCGCCGGAGTGGTGCTCGCCGACCCACAGCTCGTCGTAGCCGAAGCCGTCGAGGGCCTGGAGGAGGGCGAGGTCGCGGTGGAGGGCCAGGGTCGGGTTCTCCCCGACCGTGTGGTGGGGCCCGAGGAAGGCGCCGAAGCGCAGTCGTGGGGAGGACATCGTGTGCAGGTCTCCGTCGTCGGTCACGCCCGCGACCGGCGACGAACCTATCCGGCCCGATCCGGAGGCCTCACCGGTTCGGGCGGGGAGGCCATCCCCAACGAGGCGATCAGCCCGGTGCCCTCGGCGGTGAGGGCATCGGCGCGGGCCGCGTCGCCGGGCCCGTCGCGCCAGCGCAGCACGCGGGCGAGCTCGAGCGCGGTGCGGGCGACCCACGGCCGCAGCATGAGCCGGCGGTGCCCGGCGAGGGCGCCGTCGAGCGCGGCGACCGACGCGTCGAGGTCGCCGGCGGTGGCGAGGACGAGTCCCCGCACCCGTCCGACGAGGCCTGCCGCCACCAGCCCACCCATGCACAGCATCCGCTCGTCCCGCCCGGCGAGCATGGCGGCGATCAGGGCCGCGGTGGCCCGGTCGCCCAGCATGTGGGCGGTCTCGCCGTACCACGCCGTCGTCATCGTCCAGAGGTGGTCGCGGGGCACGTCGGCGAAGCCCACGTCGGCGTGCGGTCGCAGCAGGGCGGCGGCGCCCTCGAGGTCGCCGCTCAGGGCCCGGCTGAACCCGGCGGCGGCGTCGTAGATGGGCTTGGGCGCGATGGCCTCGACCCGGTGCAGGCGCTCGACGCTCCGATCGAGGAGGCCGAGGTCGCGCTCGAGCACGATGCGGCACGACATCTCGACGTGCAGTGGCATGGTCCCCTGCGCCTCGCCGACCCCGGCCACGGCGGCGGCGATGGCCTCGTCGGCCTCGGCGTAGCGGCCCCGCAGGAGGAGCCCGGAGACCCCCGACATGTCGCACATCCAGTCCCAGCGGGCCTGGCGCAGCGGGCGGCAGAGGTCGTCGGCCTCGGCCAGCACGGCGTCGAAGCGGTCGAGGTCCGCCGCCTCCATGAGATCGCTGAGGTGGGCCAGGCGGGAGACGATCCGGTAGAGCAGGTCGCCACCGGCATCGGCCGTCCGCACCGCCTCGGCGCCGACGAGGACGCGCTCGTGGATGTCGGAGTCCGGGCACCAGAGCGCCATCCGGCGGGCGATGAGGGCGGCCGATCGGTACGTCGGGTCGTCGAGCTGCTCGGCCACGGCGAGCGCCTCCCGGCTGATCCTCACGGCCCGGGGCAGGTCGTCGTCGTAGACCGCTACCGCCAGGTGCGACAGGAACCGGGTGTGGAGGGCGGCGACGGGCACGCCGGCCGCGGGGCCGTCGGCGGCCGGCTCGTCGACCCCGGCGAGCAGCTCGATCGCCGTCTCCAGCCACTCGACCCGCTCCCGATCGACCACCATCAGCTGCATGGGCACACCCACCCCGGAGCCGGCGCCCAGCCCGGTGGCGGCCAGCCCCAAGCGGGCGCCGTCGCCCTGCGCCCGGGCCGCGTCGGCGGCCCACCGGTAGACCTGCCGCGCCCCGTCGGCGTCGCCCAGGGCGGTGCGGACCTCGGCCAGGGTGAGCAGCACGTCGGTGGCCTCGGGCGTGGCCGCGGCCAGGTCGACGTGGTCGAGGGCCAGCCGGCACTCGGCCTCGGCCTCGTCGTAGGCGGCCACGGCGAGGGCGCGCCGGGCCGAGGCGTGCAGGGCCAGGACGATGCAGGTGTCCTCGGCCAGGTCGCCGGCGGCGACGAGGTGGTGAGCCCGCTCGGCCAGCAGGTCGTCGGGGGGCCCGAGGTCGCGGAGGGCGTCCGACGCGGCCAGGTGGAGGTGGCCTCGGCGCAGGGCGGTCATGCCCTCCAGCAGGCCGTCGCGGATGAGCGCGTGGGCGAAGGCGAAACGTCCGACGGGGGGCGCATCCTCGACGACGAGGTGCGCCTCGACGGCGGCGTCGATGGCGTCGAGCAGGTCGGGCACGGCCCGGCCGAGGGTCGGGGCCAGCAGGTCGGTGGAGAACGACCGGCCCAGCACGGCGGCGGCGGCCAGGGTCCGGCGGTGCTCGTCGTCGAGCTCGGCCAGCCGGCTCTCGACCACGTCGACGACGGCCACCGGCAGCCGATCGCCGTCGGGATGGCGATCGTGGCGCAGCCCGTGGGCCACCAGCTCCTCGACGAAGAAGGGGTTGCCCTCGGTGCGCTCGTGGAGGTCGTCGCCGACCTCGGACCGGCGGTCGCCGGCGAGGGCGGCCACCAGCGCGGCGGTGGCATCGTCGTCCAGGCCGGCCAGCGGCAGCTGCTCGACGAGGCGGAGGCGGCGGAGGTCGGCGAGGGCGCGGGCCGACGGGTGGGGCAGGGCGGTCTCGGCCGTGCGGTAGGTGACGGCGAGGCGGACGTGGGCCAGCTCGGTCGCCCGGGCGAGGTGGACGAGCAGGGCGCACGACGCCGGGTCGGCCCACTGGAGGTCGTCGATCACGACGAGCGTGGGCGTGCCGTCGGTGGCCCGGACGAGGAGGTCGGTGACCGCGTCGAAGAGCGGTCCGCGGTCGTCGCCGGTGCCCCCGGTTGGGGCGAGCGCGCCGGGCGGCAGGACCTCCGGCAGCAGGCGGGCCAGGGCCGCGGCCCCGGGACCCGACAGGGTCATGCCGGCGGCGGCTCGGGGCCCGAGGGGGCGGAGGGCCTCGACGAAGGGCCGGTAGGCGGAGCCGGTGTCGGCCGTGCTGGCGCCCCACAGGACGATGCCGCCGCGGTCGTGGACTCGCGCCGCCACCTCGGCCACCAGCCGGGTCTTGCCGATGCCGGCGTCGCCGCTCACGGCCAGCACCCGCCGGCCGCGGTCGCGGTCGGCCCACGCCACCTCCAGCCGGTCGAGCTCCGACGTGCGGCCGACGAACGGGCTGGCGGTTCGGCGCGACGTCGCCACCGCGGCCGGGAGCGACGGCAGGGCCACGGGCTCGCTGGCCGTCACCTCGGCCGGCGGCGCGTCGACCTCCTGGCGGAGGATGGCGCCCTCGAGCGCCACCAGCTCGGCCGACGGGCTGATGCCGAGGTCCTCGAGCAGCGCGGTGCGGGTCCGCTCGAAGGCCCGCAGGGCGTCGGCCTGGCGGCCCGATCGGTAGAGCGCCACCATCAGCTGGGCGGTGAGGCCCTCGCGCAGGGGGTGCTCGGCCACCAGCGCCTCGATCTCGGGCACGAGCTCGACGTGGCGGCCGAGGGCCAGCCCGGCGTCGATGCGGGCTGCCTCGGCACCGACGCGGAGCTCGTCGAGCCGGGCCGCGGCGGCGCGGGCGAAGGGCTCGCTGGCCACGTCGGCCAGGGCCGGGCCCCGCCACAGGGCGAGGGCGGCGGCGAGCAGCTCGTGGGCGGCCTCGGGCTCGGCCCGCCGCGCCGCGCTCGTGAGCTGCTCGAACCGGACCGTGTCGACCGCGTCGGGCGGGACGACGAGCACGTAGCCGTCGCCGCGCCGGTCGAGCACGGGCTGGGTCCGGTCCCGGTCGCCGAGCGCCCGGCGGAGGGTCGAGACGTACGATTGGAGGGTGCCGAGGGCGCTCTCCGGCGGGGCGTCGCCCCACAGGGCGCCGACGAGCGCGTCGGTGCCGACGACCCGGCCCGGTTGCAGGGCCAGCGCCACCAGGAGGTTGCGGGGGAGCCGGGCGCGCAGGCCGAGGGGCTCGTCGCCCACGTCGACCTCCACCGGGCCGAGGAGGCGCACGGCGACCGGTGGGTTCCCCATCCCGCTCGACCGTACCGCCCGCTGGAGGACCGTCATCCGCTCGCGGGACGGAGCTCCTCGGCCCGACGGGCCAGGTCGAGGACCCGGGCGATGCCGGCCCCGCGGGCGACGGGGCCGGTGGGCGAGCCCAGCACCCGCAGCCCGAGGGCGGCGGTCCGGGCCAGCTCGTCGGGCTGGAGCGGCCGGGCCCGGCGGGCGAGGGCGGCGATCAGCTCGTCGTCGCCGAGGGTCGCCACGTCGCGGGCCGGTCGGGCGAAGGCGCCGCCCACCAGGTCGGTCCAGAGCAGCCGCCGATCGCGCGCCTCGGCCACGAGCTGGCCGGGCACCGCCGCCTCGTGCAGGTGGACGGCCTGGCCCCGGCCCAGGTCGACGAGGGCGCAGCCGCCCCCCGGCACCACGACGGTGGCCCGGGGGGCCAGGGCGTGGAGGGCGCCGACGCAGCCGGCGCGCACCGGGTCGGGGGCCGTGGCCACGATCCAGCGCACCTCGGCCGGGTCCACGAGCGCCAGGACCGCCGCCAGCCAGTCGTCCTCCAGCGCCGCCGGCGCGGTGTCGATCACCGCGGTGGACTGGCCCCGGACCACGAGCGTGCCGAGCGGCCGCCCCAGCTCCGCACCCGGGAACGACCACCACCCCGGCACCACGTAGGTGTCCGGGGCGATGGCGAAGGCCTCTCCGACCGTGCTCCCGATCGCCGGCACCTGCTCCCCGGGCGAGAGGGAGGGAGACGGCGACGGGGGAGGGGGGAGCACGGTCGGGGGGCGTCGTCGGAGCGTGCGGGCTACTCGACGACGAGGTCCGCGTACATGCCCTCGGTGTGGTGGGGCGGGCCGGCATCGGGATCCTCGGCCGGCGGGCCGGCCTCGGGGTTCTCGGCCGCCTCGGCGTAGACGTCGGGGTCGGCACCGACGGGGATGAAGCAGAACATGACGTAGTTGCCGGGCTCGCTCAGGGTGCCATCGCCGACGGCGGCGGTCTGCTCGCCACCGTTGGGGCCGGCCAGCAGCACGGCGGCGGGCGGCCCGGCGAACACGGCGCCCTGCTCCTCCTCGGAGAGGCCGGCGAGCTCCTCGGCCGACCGGGTCTCGCCCTCGGGCAGCTTGAACACCACCATCTCGTGGAACTCGGAGGTGGACGTGTTCTCGACCTCGAGCTTGGTGCCGGCCGGGACCGACTCGGGCAGGCCCTCGAAGCCGTAGTCGACGAGCTCGACGGTGAGGACGCCGTCCTCGACGCCGTTGTCGGTGGCGTCGTCGAGCGGGGAGGCCGCGGTGCTCGTGGTCTCCTCCTCGGTGGTCTCGGCCGCGGTGTCGTCGGAGGCCGTGGCCTCGTCGTCGTCACCGCAGGCGGTGAGGAGGAGGCCGGCGCTCAGCACGGTGGCGAGGGCGATGCGGCCGGCGGTGCGGGTGCGGGACTGCTTCATGGTGGCTCCTGTGGGTGGTGCGATCGTCGTGGGGCGGTCGGCAGGGGGATGCCGACCGCCCCGGTGGGATGCCGTCACCATCACCGGGCGCGCTTGTGGGCTCCTTGAGCGCCACTTGAGGATCGACGTCCAGCGCCCGACCTGTAAGGTCGATGCACCTCGGAGAGGTGCCGGAGTCAGGCCGATCGGGCCTCCCTGCTAAGGAGGTGTGGGGTCACACCCACCGTGGGTTCAAATCCCACCCTCTCCGCCACGAAGCCCCAGGCTCCCGCCTGGGGCTTCCTCGGTCCTGGGGGCGGGCCGGGCGGTCTCGGCGGTCAGGCCGCGCCGCGGTTGCGGGCTTCGAGCCGGCGGAGCTGGAGCTCGGCGACCCAGTCGGCGACGTCGAGCTCCTCGGCCGCGCCGGCCGCGGTGACGGGCCGGTCGGCGGCGACCTGGCGGTCGACCCACGAGGCCAGCCAGGCGAGCGGGAGGATGCGGTCGGCCGCGACCCGGTCGACGCGGGCCTCGTCCCGGGCCACGACGGCCCGGAGCCGGTCGGGCAGGCCCGGGTGGTGGCACCCGCCCTCGCAGTCGTCGTGGGCCAGCTCGTGGGCCAGGGCGGCCAGCTTCTCGGCCGGCGTGAGGGCGGCGGAGATGAGGATGCAGCGGAACCCGTCCTCGTCGACGGCGTGGAGGGCGCGCATGCCGGCGGGGAGGTCGGTGACGACCACCTCGAGGTTCGGGCGCGACCGGGCCTCGCGCCAGAGCCGGCGGGCGGCGGCCGACGTCCCGAGGTCCATGGCCCCCATCATCCCCCGCCCGTGCGCTCTCGGCCCTGGCGCCGGGCGCGGTCGAGGAAGAAGCGGGCCTGGGCCTCGAGGTTGGCGTAGGCCTCGGGGTCGACGAGCCGCAGCTCCTCGAGGTCGATGCCCGACGCCGCCATCTGGATGCCCCCGCCGAGGCGAGACACGCGGGCCCGTTCGAGGTCGGCGTCGTCGGGGTAGCCGGCCAGCTCGAGCAGCTCGGCCTTGTCGGCGTCGACCGCGTCGGCGAGGGCCCGGACGACGGGGACGCGGGGGAGCGAGGCCCGCTTGTTGCGCCCCTGGGGGACGGCGCCCTCGATCACGGACCAGTAGGCGGCCGTCACCCCGGCGCGCCGGGCCGCCTGGGCGGGGATCAGCCCCGCGGCCTTCCGGAGCTCGGCCAGGCGGCGCCCGAAGGCGACGGGATCAGCGGTCACGGAGGCGACCATGCAGCAATCTGCGTGCGCACGCAACACGCTCCGACCTGGACCCCTGCCTGTGAACAGGCATGGGCACGACTCGAGGGTGTGGACTGTCCCTGCGTGCATCAGCCACCGCAGCCACGGTCAGGCGATCCCACACCAACAGGGCGTCAAGCCACTTGACGTCAGTTCCTGCACCTAACTATTCTGGCATACATGCCCCTGAAGTCAACCTCCCGTCGCCGCACGGCCGAGGGCGAGCTGGTGCAGGTCCGGCTCCGCGACCGCCAGCAGCTGGTCACCCTCCGTGCGCGTCGGCCCGACGAGAAGGGTCGCCCGGGCCGCAGCCTCACCCAGCGCCAGGCCGCCGCCCACGTAGGCATCTCCCATGGCCACTACGGCGACATCGAGGCCGGGCGCCGGCAGCCGTCGCTGGCCGTGGGTCAGCGATTGGCCGCCTTCTACGACGTGCCGCTCGAGACGCTGTGCGAGATCCTCCCTCTCGCCGAGGTCAGGTCGGCGTCCGGCTCGGCCACCGAGGCGCCGGGCCCGGGCGGGCCCGAGGAGGGCGAGGCGCCCGGGTAGGCGGCGCCGGTCGGGCTCCAGTGGCCTCCAACCGCGCTCCAAGCGGGCGGTGGGACAACGGGGTTCGTCCCCACGGAGGTCCCAGTGCCCACCACCTCGTCCCCCTGGGCGAGCCCGTCGAGCCCGGCGGGTCGCCGCCTGCTGCACGCCGAAGCCGAGACCGTCGACGACATCCCCGTCCTCGACGAGGCCACCCTCGCCCTCGGTGCCGCGCTGGTGGCGGCCGCGGCGTCGCCCGGTGGTGCCCGCCGCCGTCCGTCGGTGGCCCGGCGGGGCCTGGCGGCCGCCGCGCTGGTGATCGCCGTGCTCGGCCTGGGCGCGAGCGCCCGTCGGGACCATCCCGTCCCCGCCGCGCCCACCGCGGCCCCGGCACCGCTCGCCCTGGCCCACGCGGCCGGTTCCGCCCTCGCGTCGGACGTCCCGCCGGCGGTCGCCGGCGGAGAGGTCGTCGTCGCCCGGCGCTTGGGCGCCCTCGTCGCCCTGGTGTGACGCCGAGGTGACGATCGTGGCGGCTCGGGGTCGCCCGCTCGCGCCTACGACCGGATCGTGCGCCGCAGCGCCAGCAGTGACGGGAAGCCGACCACGAAGGTCTGCCGGGTCCAGTGGGCGACCGGCAGGCCGTGGCGGGCGGCGAGGCGCCGGGCGGCGAGGGCCTCTCCGACGTGGACCGCAGCCGTCACGGCCAGCAGTCCCTTGAGCGCCGAGCGAGGCGGCAACGGCGCTCTCGCCTGGGCCGCGGCGTGGGCCGACGGGCTGAGCGCCAGCACCGTCAGGGCGACGATGCCACCGTCGAAGGCGACGAACCAGGCGAGCGCCGGGCGCGGGGCGGATGTCTCGGCCATGGCCCGAGCCTAGGTGCGGACCGCATCGGGGCCGGTCAGGGGGGTGTGACGCCGATCACGACACGTGATCTTGCGTTTCGTAACCCCTTCGTCATATCTTGACGACCTCAAGCCGCCGGGGAGCCCACCCCCCATCCCGAGCACCGTCGCTCGAACCGGGCTCTCCCGCTCCCCTCGTCAGGATCCTGCGCTGCAGGGACGGGGCCGGGCAGGCGGGACGATCTCTCAAGGAGTCCGAATACGTGAAGCGCCTCGCCCTCTCCCTGGCCGTTGTGGTCGGTCTCGTCGCCGGCCTCAGTGCCTGCGACGAGCAGACGACGGTCCAGATGGCGATCCAGCAGAACTTCCCGGAGGAGAGCACCCACGCCAAGGCGGTGCGGGTGGCGGACTGCGAGTCGGACCTCAACCCCCGGGCCGTGAGCCCCGGCGGAGCGAACCACGGTCTGTTCCAGATCAACAGCGTCCACAAGACCACCGTCGAGCGGATGGGCTACAAGTGGGACCAGATCTACGACCCCTACGTGAACGCCAAGGTCGCTCGCAAGATCTTCAACGACGCCGGTGGCAGCTGGCGCCCGTGGGGCTGCCGGAACGCCTGAGCGTCCGCATCCCGAACGCCTGACCGGAGGCGGCGTCCCCACGGGGGCGCCGCCTCCGGCGCGTTCGGACCGTCGTCCCCTGGTCACGCGGTGTGACCGACGCCCGCCTGGTCTCCCTACCGACCGGTAGGTAGGGTGGGTCCATGGAGCACGCCGCCCTGCTGACCGAGCTCACCCCCACGCTGGAGCAGCTGGTCGACCGCCACCTGGCCAAGACCAAGGAGTGGTTCCCCCACGAGCTGGTGCCGTGGGACCGCGTCGGCGAGCGCACCGGGAGCTCCGACTGGTCCCTCGACGAGGCCCCGCTGCCCGCTGCGGTCCGCAGCGCGCTGTTCGTCAACCTGCTGACCGAGGACAACCTCCCGTACTACTTCCACACCATCGACCGGATGTTCGGGGCCGGCGAGGCCTGGGGCACCTGGGCCCGGCGGTGGACGGCGGAGGAGGGGCGGCACTCGATCGTCATCCGCGACTACCTGACCGTCACCCGGATGGTCGACCCCGTCGCCCTGGAGCGGGCCCGCATGCTGCAGGTCTCCCACGGCGTGGTGCCCGAGCCGCAGACACCGGTCGACGGCCTCGTCTACGTCGCCCTGCAGGAGCTGGCCACCCGCATCTCCCACCGCGCGACCGGCAAGCTGCTCGACGACCCCGAGGGCTACGCCGTGATGGCGCGGGTCGGTGCCGACGAGAACCTGCACCACCTGCTGTACCGCGACCTGGTCTCGGCCGCCCTCGAGCTCGACCCCTCGGCCGTGGTCGAGGCCATCGAGCGCCAGGTCACCGAGTTCGAGATGCCCGGCACCGGCATCGTCGACTTCGCCAGCCACGCCCTGGCCATCGCCAAGGCGGGGATCTACGACCTGCAGGTCCACCACGAGCAGATCCTCGTGCCGGTGGTGCTCCGGCACTGGGACATCGAGGCGCTCGAGGGGTTGACGCCCGAGGCCGAGGCGTCCCGGGCCCGGCTGGTCAAGCGGATCGACCGGGTGGGCCGCGCCGGCCGTCGCCTGGCCGACCGCTGGGCCGAGGCCGAGGCCGCCGAGCGGGCCGTGACCGAGGTGCGCACCCCCTCCCGCGCCGAGGTGGGCCAGCCCGAGCCCGAACCCGAGCTCGCCTCCGCCTGATCCCCGGCTCGGGGACCCCCCAGGGCGAGGTGGGGGGTGCGCCGGATCCCCCGGTGAGCGCCGGGGGCGGACGGTGGGTCCGTGCCTCGGACCCTGTCCTTCCCGCCGCCGTCGACGGCGACCTGCCCGATCTGCTCCGGCCCCCTGAGCGATCCCCACTGCGGGCGCTGCGGAGCATCGTTCTCGACCCCGGACGGCGCCACCCTCTGGCGGGTCGATCACGACCTCTTCGACCTGTGCCGGATCCGCAACGACGTCGTCCAACGCCTCCTGACCGCGCCCGCGCCCGCCCCGGCGCCGGCGCCCGCGGTCGTCTCGACGTCGGCCGACTCCCCGTGGACCGCCGTGCCGAGCGGGACGTGGTCGGGGCCTGACCCGGACGACGGAGCGGGTCAGGCCCCGGACCCCCTCCCCGGAGGACCGTCCCGCGCCGGCGGCGGGCCACCGATCGTCCCGCCGTGGGTCCGGCGGCCGCGCCCCCGCCCGTCGTTCACCGCCGCCGAGGTCCTGGTGGGACTGGGGGCCTTGAGCCTCGTCGCCGCCGTGGCCGTGTTCGCCGCCGTGTCCTGGTCGAACCTGGCGGCGTGGGCCCAGGGCAGCGTCATGGTGGGCCTCACCGGTGTGGTCCTCGCCGCCGCGGCCGCCTGCCGGCGCCGCGACCTGGTCGCCACCTCCGAGTCGCTCGGCGCCGTGGGCGTGGCCCTCCTCCTGGCCGACGTCCAGGTCGTCCGGGTCGGGCTCGAGGGCGTGCTGCCCGACCGCTGGGTCTGGGCCATCGGGGTCGCCGTCGTGGCGGCCGGGACGATCGCCCTCGGCCGCCGGAGCGGCGTCCGCGTCCTGGACCTCGCCGGCGGTGCCCTCGCCTTCGCCCCGCTGGTCGTGGCCGCCTCCGGTGGTGGACCGCTGGCGACGGTGGGCGCGCTCGCCGTCCAGGCCATCGCCGGCGGGGTGGTCGCCGCCGGCGTCGCCGATCGTCGCCTCGAGCGCACCGTCGCCGTCGTCGGGGCGACGCTCTCGTGGGCCGGTGCCGTCATCGCCTCGCTGGGCCTGGCCTCGGCCGGCCTGCTGGCCGAACCCGTCGCCCATCCGGTGGGACCGGCGCTCGTGGTCGCCGCCCTCGCCGCGGCCACGGTCGTCCTCGCCCGTCGCCTGCCCGCCGATGCGCCCCGGGCGGCCGACCTGGTCGGGGGGGCCGGCGTCGCCCTGGCCTTCGTGCCCGGTGTCCTGGTGGTGTCCGGGTTCGGCTCGATCCTCGGTGCCCTGGTGGTGCTCGCCCTCCAGGGCGTGCTGGCCCTGGCGGCGGCGAGCGGTCGCGCCGCCCGCGCCGAGCGAGCGGTGCTGGTCGTCGGGGGGGCGATGTGCTGGGCCGGTTCGGCCATCGGCCTGCTGGCGCTCGCCGTGGCCCGGCTCGTCGACGGCGACCCGGCCACCGGCCCCGTCGCCGCCAGCTTGGTGCTCGCCGCCCTGGCGCTCGGCTCGATCGCCGTCGGGCGGCTCTCCTCGTCCGACGACGCCCTGCCCGGCGGGCTCGGTGCCGCGGGGTCGGCGGTGGCCTTCGTCCCCGGCGTCCTGGTCGCCGTGGGAACCGGATCGATCGTGACCGTCCTCGCCGTGGTCGCCGCTCAGGCCGTCGCGGCGTTGGCCGTGGCGGCCTCGGGCCGTCCGACCGCGGCGGAGCGGGGTGTCGTCGTGGTCGGCGCCGTGGCCTGCTGGGTCGCGGCGGCCGTGCTGGGCGTGGTGGTCGGCGGCGAGCAGGCGCTCGACGGCGTGGCCCGGACGTCGCCTCTCGGCGTGGCGCTCGTCCTCGCCGCCCTGGCCGTCTGCTCGATCCTCCTCGGCCGCCTCGCCGATGCCGATGCCGACGCCGACGACCCGATGCCCGACGTGACCGGCGGGGCCGGCTGCGCCCTCGCCTTCCTCCCGGGCCTGCTGGTGGCGGTGGGGACCGGCTCGGTCTTCACCGTCCTCTGGGTGGCGGCCGCTCAGGCTGCGGCGGCCCTGGCCCTGGCGACGTCGGGTCGTCCGACCCCGGTGGAGCGGGCGGTGGCGGCCGTCGGCGGGGCGGTCTGCTGGCTGTCCGCAGTGGTGCTGGGCGTGGTGGTCGGTGGTGAGCAGGCGCTCGACGGCGTGGCCCGGACGTCGCCTCTCGGCGTGGCCTTGGTCCTGGCCGCCCTGGCCGTCGACTCGATCCTCCTCGCCCGCCTCGCCGGCGCCGACGACGAGCTGGCCGATCCGCTCGGCGCGGCCGGGTCGGTCCTGGCGCTCGTCCCCGCCCTGCTCGTCGCCGCGGGCACCGGATCGATCCTGACCGTCCTCACGGTGATCGCCGTCCAGGCGGTCGTCGCTCTGGCGCTGGCCGGGTGGACCACCGCCGACGGGCCGCCGCGGTTCACCGCGTCGGAGCGGGCCGTCGCCGTCGGCGGCGGGTGGACGCTCTGGATCGTGGGCGCGGCCGGCGCCCTCCTCCACGCCCTGAACGAGTTCACCTTCCACGTCGACGTCCTCGACCCCCGGCTCGGCCCGCTCCTCGTGCTCGGCGGCCTGGCGGGGGCTGCGCTCGTGGTCGGCCGGGTGACGGCACGGGTGCCGCTGACCGCGGCCGGCGCCGCCGTGGCCTTCCTGCCGGTGCCCCTGGCCGTCCTCGGAACGACGCGGCCCGCCGTGCTCCTCGCCGTCCTGCTGGGCGAGGCCCTCGTCGCCGCCCTCCTGGCGGCGGTGGTCGACCGGGGCCGGGTCCGCACCGTGCTCGTCACCGGCGGGGTCACCACGTGGATCCTCGCCGTCGGTGGGTCCGGTGTCCTGGGCCTGGCCGGCTGGCTGGCGACGCCGGTGGAGGGGCCGGCCGAGTCGGTCGCCCTCCTCGTCGCTCTTGCCGCGCTGGCGTTCGGGGCCTCCCTGCGCAGCGGGTGGGACGCGGCGGAGACGGGCATCGGTCTCGGTGCCGCGGTCGTACCGTTGCTGCTGGCCGTGGCCCTGGCCGCCGGTGGGCTCGACCCGGACGGGTGGGTGGGCGCGGTGCTGGCCGGGGCGGCGACCCTGGCCCTCGGCTTCGGCGTCCTGGCGCGGATCGACGGCGAACGCCCGTGGGTCGCTCCGTCGGGCGTGGCGCTGGCCGCGGGGGTGGCGCTGGCGGTCGTGCCGGCCCGGGCCGTCCTGACCGTCGTCGCCGGCCTCGTCGACCGCGCCACCACGACCCCCGACGTGGGGGCCGACGTCGTGCTGGCCGACTGGCTGCGCCCGGCCCTCTCGACGACGGGGCTCGCCGGGCCCGGGTGGGCCGTCGTGGCCCAGCTGGTGGGGGCGGCCGGTGTGGCCGGGGCCGTGGCCCTGCTCCACCGGAGGACCGGACGGGCCCTCGGGACCCTGGTGGCGGTGAGCGGCCTCGTCGTCGTCCCGGTGGCGACCGGGCTGACCGTCGCCGTGACGGTCGCCGGGCTGGGGCTGGTCGTCGTGGCCGTCGCCGCGGTCGTCCGGGTGCGCCCGCGGGATCCCGAGCTCCTCGTCGGGGCCGTCGCCACGGTCCTCGTCGGCACCGCGGTGGCGATCGGATCGGCCCCGTGGACCGTCGGCTGGACGGTGCTCGTCGGTCTGGTCGTCGCCGGTCTCGCGGTCGAGGTCGTCGGGCGCCGATCGCCGGACGCACCGGCGTGGGTCGGGACGGCGGTCGGGGTCGTGCTGGGCGGTGTCGCCCTCGATGCGTGGATGCTCGGTGCCGACGGGATCGACGGCCTGCTGGCGGTGGCCGTGGCCGCCGCGGCCCTGTCCCCGGCGGCCGCCGTGCTTGAGCGGCGCGGGGCCGACACCGCCGCCGACGTCGTCGACGCCCTCGTCGGCATCGCCCTCGTCAGCACCCCGCTGGTGGCCCCCGCCGTCACCGGCTCCGTCTTCTCGCTCAGCCCGTTCCTCGCCGTGGTCGGGGTGACCGCGGCCGGCACCGCCCTCCGTCCCCGCCGCCGGCCGGCGTGGCTCGTGGCGACGGCGTGCGCCGTGCTCCTGGCCTGGCTGCAGGCCGGTCGGGCCGAGGTCGACCTGGTCGAGGCCTACTCCCTGCCCCTGGCGGTGTGGGCCCTCCTCGTCGGGGCGGTCGTCGGGCGCCGCCTCGGCTCGTGGGAGCGCTTCGGCGTCGGCCTCATCGCCGCCGCCGGCCCGACCACCGCTCTGGCCCTCGTCGACCCCGATCCCGTCCGCACGGCCGCGGTCGTCGCCGTCGGCGCAGCCGTCGCCATCTGGGGGGCCAGCGCCCGGCTCCAGGCCCCGCTGGCGATCGGGGCGGGGGCGGTCGGGATCCTCGCCGTCCGCCACCTCGGCCCGGTCAGCGTCGAGCTGCCCCGCTACGTGACCTTCGCCGTCGCCGGTCTCGTCCTCCTCGCCGTCGGGGCCACCTTCGAGCAGCGCCGCCAGGACCTGCGCCAGGCCCGCGACGCCTTCGTCCGCCTCCGGTGACCCCGCGGGGGTCGTAGCCTCACGGGGCGTGTACGAGTGGGACGACGACGGCGACGACTGGGAGGAGGGTCCCGGCCGGGCCGAGCCCAGCCGGGTCGGCCTCGTCGTCGTGGCCGTGATCGTGCTGGTGCCGTTCGTGCTCCTCGTGGGCGGAGGGGCCAACGCCATCGACGCCCTGGGCCCCGGCCTGCTCGCCGTGGTGGGCTTCTTCGGCGCCGTCGCCCTGGCCTTCGTGCTGATCCGACGGTGGCTGCGTCGCCGCCTGCTCGACGACGTCCCCGGCTCCGGCGCATCCTTCTGGTCCGATCGCCGCTGAGTCCAGTAGGGTTTCTCGTCCCTGCGCTCGTAGCTCAATTGGATAGAGCATCTGACTACGGATCAGAAGGTTGGGGGTTCGAGTCCCTCCGAGCGCGCCAGGCACGTCCCCCCTCTACCAGGGGGTTCTGCCTAGAGCCCCTGCGCTGACCTGCGCTTGGAGCCGTGCCTTCCTCCTTCGGTCGTGTCCAGGTGTGCCCAGATGTTCTCACCGGGCCAGGGGAAAATCGAGGGGAATCGGCCAAGCCGCTGATGGCCCCGGGGGAATCTTGGGGGAATCCGACGGGCCCGGGCGACGGCTCTGGAACGATCCCGTGGTTGCGTTCTCCGGGCTGAGGGACGCGCATCTCGCCGGACGTGAGCGTAGGCGCCGCCGTGACGCTGGTCCCCGGTGAGGAGGCCCACTACTGGAGCATCCGTGACATCGCCTTCCACTGCCGGATGGGGCGGTCGACCGCGTGGCGGCTCGTCCGCGAAGGCGGCTTTCCCGCGCCGGTGGTCTACGGCCAGCGATGTCTGCTGTGGCCGAGAGAAGAGGTGATCGAGTACATGGAGGCTCGGCGCGACCCTGGCCACTACCGACGAGGATGCGTGCCCACGTCCGAGAGCTCGCAGTCGGCCCCCTTCTCAGCGCGCCCAGTGAGAGGCCGCGCTCGGGGCTGAACGTTCATCGAGGAGGGAGAGCGACCGGAGCCCGGACCCTTCCAGAGGTGCAGCTCGGGGCTCAGGCCGCAGGTCGCCCCGGGGACCGACGGTGAATGAGGATCAGACCGCCGTCGCCAGGCTCGGTCAGCGCGATGTCGCCGGCCGTGCTGGTGCGATAGCGACGCAACGCATCCTCGATCGCCTCCGGCTCGGGGGCGGCCGCACAAACGAGGGCGGCGAGCAGCTCCTGCTTGGAGGACCCGAGACCGGCTTCGTCTGCGATCCTGACCAGTTGGCGCATTCGCTGTTCGACCGGGAGTGGCCAGTTGGACCCGACTGGCGTCTTGGGGCATGACTTGACCCGAGCGGACGCCTCTACTGACACAGAACCTGTTGATCCCATCGAAATCTAGATTCTCTCAATCCATCCACCAGATAGAGGTTCTCTGCCTCTAATCTAGATTCTATGACACGACGGCTCGATCGGTTCCGCCGACGCAGGTCGGCGCCCAGCAGTTACGGTCACACTGTGGCTCAGCCCGCGAAGGGACTCCGCGTTACCCCCCATTCGCGCCCCGCGGCCCTGGATGCCTACGAGGGGCTGTGGGTCGCCGTTCTGGACGACGAGGTCGTGGCGGCCGAGGAAACCTCCCACAAGCTGGCGCTCAAGCTGGATGGAATGGACCATCGGAAGCGCAATCGAGTCGTCGTCGAATTCGTTCGGCCCTCGGCGAACAGCTACATCGTCGGCGTGGGTTGAGGCTCTGTCCGCGTACGCGTTCCCTTGGAGCCAGGAGCGTCTGAAGTCTGGCAAGCCGGTCCTTCGGCCGATGCTCGACGTTCGCTTGATGTTGGGCGATCGCGAAGCCCAGACGCTTGCCCTGATCGACACCGGGTCCCCTCGCACGATCTTTCCACGGGGCATCGGTGACCTGCTGGGCATCGAGTTCCCCCAGTTCAAGAGCGACGCATCCACCATCATCACGATGCTCGGCGGCGACTACCCCGCTCTCACCGAGACCGTGATGCTTCAGCTCCATCCGGCCAAGGGGAGCCTGCCATGGGAGGCAGAGGCGGACTTCGTGTTCGATGACGACCTGCCGTACGCGGTGCTTGGGTATGAAGGGTTCTTCAATCACTGGGCGGTCCTCGTCAACGGCTACGGGGCCTACTTCGTGTTGGAGGAACTTGAGGACTACGAGGAGCGGCCAGGAGTCATCGCGGCGCTCACTGCCCGCCCGCCGGGCTAGCAGGGGCACCCCAGAACGATCGAGATGCCGCGTTTCCCCGCGACCTTCGTAGGGCCAGGGGCCTGGTCGCCGATGTACCGGGCCAGGCGACCGGATGGAATAAGCGTGTCGGCGTCGGGCGCCGCTACCGCAGTCGGCCGGTGGCCTTCGCCCAGGCCTCGACCTCGGGCCACAGCCACACGCGGACGCGTCCACCGAAGTGCGCGACCGGCCGAGGGAACTCCGAGTGGCGACGCATCAGGTTGAGGACGGCGGTGGTGTCGCTCATGTCGAGTCGATCGGCGATTGCCAGCGTGTCGACCAGGTCGTCGAGATCGACCTGACGCCCCATGGATCTGCACGCTAAGTCTGGCGGCTTGACCTGTGTACAGGTCAGTAGTAGGACGTATGGGTGACCCCTGAGCGGGGTCGAAAACAGAGAGGCCCGGCGCAGTTGGTACCTGCTCGGGGCCCGGTCCGGAACCCCGTGGAGGTCCCGAACATGTCAGACCGTAGGTCTGCCTCGCGCCGACGTGAGCCAGGCGCCAGGCGTGGACATTCAAAGTCGGGCGGCGAGGTGCCGCTGGAGCTGTGGGCCCGGTTCGTCGCACACGGCCGGCGTGCCCGCCACCTGAGCCAGGCCGAGCTGGGACGCCGGGCGGGCGTGACGCAGCAGACCATCTCCAAGATCGAGGCCGGCCTGGTGTGCCCGCCCGACCGGCTGAAGGCGCGCCTCGCCGCCGCACTGGAAGTGCCCCCGGGCGATCTGTTCCCGTGGCCCCCTCGACCGCCGTTGATGGCCGCCGCCATCGTCTGGCCAGCCGTCCGCGGCGTGGCGCGCGCCTCGGCACCCGATGCATAGCGCCGCTCCGACGCGGCGCCGCTCGGTCGCCCGTGGGAGCGCGCCCGGTGGGGTGGCCGCGGCTCCCACGGGCACCAGGCCGGCCGTCTTGGCCGGCGGAGGCGGTGGCCCCGGCGCAGTGGTACCTGCCCGGGGCCGTGGTCGAAACCCCGTGGAGGTTCCGACGGACGGGGACCCTACGTGGGCACCCCCGCCAGGTGTCAACAGGCCCCCTCACCTGGGGTCTGTTGACACCCCGCCCCCCGTTCCCTTGCCCTGGCCGGCCCTCGCCGGCCCGATCGGACCGAAGGGAGGCAGGTCGACGTAGCGAGTCGAGCGCCCGGGCGGACGGACACGTCGGCCGCAGGGTGCTCCCCGACGGGAACCCCGTGGAGGTCCCCACCAATGACAACACCAACGAGCCGCGCCCTGACGCGGCTCCACACGCTGCTTCGCCGACGCGCTGATGCCGGCGGACCACCCACCCTGACCGATCTGTCGGCCCGGCGATCGGCACCGGCCGATCAAGCCCGCCCAGCTGGTCCGACGCTGAGGCAACAACCGGAGGTGCCCCATGGCCGATGAGCCGAGCACGGCACCGGCGCCGGCCCGTCGACGCTGGGTCGATGCCGCCGAGTTCGTTGCGCTGCGCCAGGCGGTGAGCGACCTGCGGCTCCTCCTCCAAGGGGAGGTCCGCACACGGCGGCTCGTCGTCGTCGACGAGGCCGGCATCGGCCGGATCCGGATGACCGCTGACGGCGATGCGTGCCGGCTGGTGATGGCCGACCCCGATGGCTTCGAACGGATCGTCCTGACTGCCCAGCCGGACATCGGCACCGTCGTCGTCTCGGCCCGGGGAGAGCTACCGACCCGCGTCGACGTCTTCGCCCTCGACGCCGAGGACCGCGACGACGTCCCGATGGCGGGGCTCGAGCTGATCGACCACGGCGACTCGGTGGGCGGCTTCACCGTTCACGCTGGTCGCGAGGCCGGGCTGTGGACCGACCCGCTGGTGCCCCGGTCGATGGGCGCCGAGGCACATCCAAGCCCGCCGCCGGCGACGGAGGGCGCCGATCGTGGCGGCCGTGTCGGGCCGCACTTGCGCCACCGGCTGGTGCGGGGTGCCCAGTGGGCGCTCGATCACCTCCGCATCCAAGCGCCTCCTACGCGGCCGGCCGTGAAGGAGGTGCGCTAGGGCCTGCGAGGGTCGGCGCTGCCGGGCCCTGGGCGATCTCGGTGCAGCCTGAGGTCGCCCGGGGCACCAGTGGCGCCGACCCCGCCCCGGCTCCTGGTGTCCGACAGGTGCCGATGATCTGACGCCAGCCAGAGGACGATCCTCACGTTCGAGATCGAGGCGGGGAGTCAGCAGCGACGAGCGAGATTGCGCTTCTCGTCCTCGTGGCGCGCATGGCGGGGGACGAGTCGTGGCTTCGCTAGGAACTTTTCGTCTGAGGCATACGTCACACATGTGGCGGGTACGGCTCGCCCCGGCGGCTCTTGGACATAGCGGAGCGAAAGATGTGGCGTCAGAAGATGAGAGCGTCGTCGCCTCGACGGCTCTTGGTGGTTCTCGCTCTCGTGACCCTCATGGGCGGGTGCAGCGGAGACGGCCCTGCGGAGACCGGACCTACGTCGGCAACAT